>CAZSUA010000097.1:0-16700 GCA_964609655.1 uncultured Polyangiaceae bacterium
CCTGCGCACGCGCTGCGAGCGCTACGAATATCGACACGAATTTCCCAGGACGCACCACGGTGAATTGCTATCCCTCCCCGCAGCCAGGTCGTTCCTTGACGATAGTGCGCCTCGACACGGGTAAGATTATTCGCACGTTCCGGCGTGACGCCACGGACGCGCCCGCAGCACTCACCACTTCGGGGGTTGTGATCCCAGCGAACCTAGACGCTCCGATTGTCGGCGAGCCCGTTGCTTTTCCGTCGACAACAGGAGCCGTGGCGGATCGAATTTTTGTGGGGGATAAGGAAGGTGGCTTGTGGAAGATTGATCTCGCTGCCACTAACCCGGACGCCTGGACCATGAAGCTGTTCTTCGATGGTTTCCCCGGCGGGACGTTAGCGCACGTGGCTGCCGATGGTAAGCCCATCTCAACGCCCCCCATCCTCTCGGTGGACGATGTGGGCAACGTGACAGTGACGTTCAGCACCGGCGATCAGGAAGTGTTCACCTACGCCGCGGGTGTGAAGAATTACGTGTGGTCCCTCACCGAGAAGTTCAATGGCACCGCGCTCGAAAGTAAAGTGAATTGGTACCAAACGTTCAACAACGGTGAACGCGTCACCGGGCCGCTCACGCTTTTCAATCGCAACCTCTACTTCTCCTCATTCTTGCCGGATGATGGTGGGGGCGGCGAATGTGCGCTCGGCAAGGCCTATGTCTGGGGCATGGATTACGTGCTGCCTGACGCCAACAATGCCGCCGGGAGCGGTGGCCGCGATGCGCTGAAAACCAATATAGGTCTGCCCGCCGTGATCGGCGACAAGCTCGATGTCAGCACCACACTCACCAATTCAACTCGGACCTCCATCTTTGGCGTTGGGATTGCCCAAGAGCCCACCTGTTTCGACGAGGTCACGGCGTCATCCCAGGATTCCCTCGGCTTTGGCTCGCGCACGTCAGTGACGAACGTGAATCCTGGGAAATTCCAGTTGGTCGTCCAAACGGGTGCCGGCGGCGAAAAAGTAGAAGGTGGCAGCACCAATGCCCTCACCATCGACCTGCCGCCCCCTGCCCTAAGATCCGTCATCGATTCATGGGCCGCCATCGTAGAGTAACTGCGAGAAAGCTTCCAATCATGTTCCTCCGCCGCTTGACTAACGCCTTCGCGCTGGCTGCTGTTCTCAGCAGCACCACGGCCTGCCACGACGAGTCCCCCATCGTGCCTTCAGGACCTCGCCCTGCCGCAGTTGCGCCGCCACCCCCAAAGCCAGTTGATCGCCTGGCTGAAGGAGAGCTCGCTCCGGGAACGCACCGGGCGTTCGGATTTGTGGCGCCCCGGGACTTGCATTTGGACGCGACCTTCCCGAATTCCGCTCATTTTTCCGGCCAAGTCGATGCGTTGGCGCTCGCGAGCTATGTGAAGGAGCGCGTGTCCAGCAGCAGTGCCGAAGTTGCCGAAGGGCGAACCACCTACGAGCGTGTTCACATCCTCGCGGGCGACCCGAAGCGCGTCTACAAGATTGATATTCTAAGCCCCAATAGCCTGAAAACCCTGCTCATTCTCAGTGACCTGACCCCGCCGGCGACAGTCCAAGGTCTGAGCACTCCTGAACGCTGGCACCGCACAGGGATGACAGCCAGCGGCCAGCTGCTCGATCCTATGAAACAAGAGTAATCAGGAGTGGTCCCCCGCGACGCAGTCGCAAGCAGACAGGGCCGCTCAGTGATTCGCTTCGTCTTCTTGGCGCGAGGCCTCGAGCAGCGCCATGCCGATCCGAAGCTTGCCCTTGACGGGCACAACGAGCGTGCGAAACCAAAACGTGCCGCGATTCAAGTTCAGGATCTCGCGCAACAACAAGATCGGATCTCGAAGCTCGCCGTTGGCCTTCGCGGAAACGAGCGTGCCGTCTGCCACTTCAATCGCAATCGAGGTTGAATCCGTCGATTCCAACTTCAGCAGACCGGAGCGCCGCTCAAGCTCCAACATCGTGAGCACCGTCCCAAGCGACATCTGAGCCAGATCGCCCCGCAGCGCGGCTGCCCGCCTTGAGGGAGGACTCGTGTCTGCGAGCGTGGCTTGTTGGCTGCGCAAGCGTGCGGCCATACCGAGGAGCGCCGACACCTGCGCCACGATCTCTTCCTGAATCACCGGCTTGGTCATGAAAATGTCCGCTCCAACGCTCAGACCCATTAGGCGACCACTCTGATCTTCAGCGCGCGTCAGAAAAAGAAACGGCGTTGTGGCCACGCGTGAACGCTCCTTCCGCACACGCTGGGCCACCCAGTAACCATCGATATCTGGAAGCTCCACGTCGCACACAATGCAATCGGGCAAGAGCGCCTTGGCGCGGGTCAGCCCCTCACGTGCCGCGCGCGCCACGGAGACCTCAAATCCTGCGTCCCGCAGGCTCTTCTCAAGCAGAGCCGTCTCCCACTCGTCAGCATCAATGATCAGCACGCTACCTTGGGACACAGAACTTTCAGATTAGCACGCATCCAACAAAAACCCGAGCCTGCTCCGCCGTGGACTGCCTTGGACCCGTTTGAGCGCGTGTGATCACCGGGTTGCCCCCCCGCCTTGGACCCTCGGCAGCGCGGCCGAAGCGGCGACAGCGGATTGTCTGCGGGGCGGGTCCACGCTACGCGAGAGGCACCGTGGCCGATATTCTACGCAGAACCCCGCTTTACCAAGAACACCAGAACCTGAAGGCGCGCATCGTGCCGTTTGCCGGGTGGGAGATGCCCATTCAGTACAAAGGGATCGTCGCCGAGCACCAGGCGGTGCGAGAGCGGGCCGGCATTTTTGATGTGTGTCACATGGGTGAGCTCTTGGTCCAGGGCCCGGAAGCAGAGCGCTTGGTGAACGAACTCGTCACCAACGATCTCAGCAAGATCGACAATGGCCAAGCCATGTATACCTGCTGTTGCAATGAGCAAGGTACGATCCTGGATGACCTAATTATCTATAAACGCGCGTCCGACGACATTCTCATCGTCTGCAACGCGTCGAATCGTGAGAAGATCTCAGCGCATGTGAAAGCCTTCGTGGGAGCGCAGGCTCGTTTCGAAGACATCAGCGACAAGACGGCACTGCTCGCGCTGCAAGGCCCCAAGGCGTTCGCGGTGCTGGATGCGTTGGGCACAGCACCTCAGTCACTCGCGAGCGAGCTCAAACCCTTTCGCTTTCAGACGGCGCGGGTGGGAGGTGTCGAATGCACGGTGGCTCGCACCGGCTACACGGGCGAAGACGGCGTCGAACTCTTTTGTGTCAACGAGGACGCGCCGCGGCTTTTTTCGGGACTGATGAAGGCGGGCACACCGCTCGGCTTGGAGCCAGTAGGGCTGGGCGCACGCGATACGCTGCGCTTGGAGGCTCGGCTCTCGCTCTATGGCAACGATATCGACGACACCACGAACCCGCTCGAAGCTGGCCTCGGTTGGGTCGTCAAGTTAGACAAGGCAAGCTTCGTCGGTAAGGCGGCGCTGTTGGCCGTGCAGGCAGCTGGCTTGCGTCGGAAGTTGGTCGGTTTTCAGATGACCGGCAAGGGCATCGCGCGCCACGGCTATCCGTTGCTCGATGCCAGCGGCAAATCTGTGGGAATTTGCACCTCGGGCGGGCCTTCCCCAACGCTCGGCATTAGCATTGGGCTCGGTTATTTGCCGGCAGATTTGGCTGAAATTGGCACGCGGTTCCTCGTGGATTGCCGGGGGAAGTCTATCGATGCGGTCGTCGTGAAAACCCCGTTTTACAAGCGGGCCCGCGTTTCCTAAAAGCGGGGGCCAAAAGCTTGCCTTCGACCTCTCCCCTACCCATCTGGAGCCTTGAGTCATGATCGTTGCAACCGAAGTCAAAGACGACCGAAAATACACCAAAGCGCACGAGTGGGCGAAGCCCGAAGCCGGCGAGGTCTTGGTGGGGATCACCGCCTTTGCGGTTGATCAGCTGGGAGACATTACGTTGGTGAGCCTCGACGTCAGCCCCGGCGATCATGTCGAAGTCGGAAAGGCGTTCGGCACCATTGAAAGCGTGAAGACGTTGAGCGACCTCTATGCACCGGTCAGCGGTAAGGTCACTCGCATCAACACCGAGCTCGAAAATCGCCCGGAGCTCATCAATGAGGACATGTGGAGTAAAGGTTGGATGATTGCGATCGAGCCCAGCTCCGAGCAAGCCGCATTGTTAGCGCCCGAAGCCTACCGCTCCCATCTTGAGGAGTCCGCGCACTGATGCGCTACCTACCCCACACTGCCGCGGAGATCGAGCAGATGCTCGAGGTGATCGGTAAGCCAACGCTGGATGCTCTGTTCGAAACGATCCCACCGGAGGCGCGATTTAGCGGCGGCTTAAAGCTCGATGCCGCTTTGGCTGAGTCCGAGCTCATGCGGCATTTGGAGGCCATTGCCGCGAAAAACCAGGGCGCTTCGTTGCTCTCATTTTTGGGGGCGGGCATGTATTCTCACCACATTCCGCCCGCCGTTGATCAGCTCCTGCTCCGAAGTGAATTTTACACGGCATACACCCCGTATCAGCCCGAAGTTGCCCAAGGAACGCTCCAGGCGATCTGGGAATTTCAGACCGTCGTGAGCGAAATCTACGGTTTGCCGATGGCAAACGCCAGCATGTACGACGGCGCCAGCGCGGCTGCGGAAGCGGCGCAGATGGCACGCCGGCTGACCAAGCGCGACGTGATCGTCGTGAGTGGCTGCGTTCATCCCGACTACAGCGCAGTGACACGGACCTACCTGCAGGGCCAATCCGATCAGCATTACCGCGCGCTCGCAGTCGGCGAAGATGGCGGCGCGAGCCTCGAAGCGATCCAAGCTGCCCTCTCAGAAGATGTTGCGGCCGTGATGGTGGGATACCCAAGCTTTTTCGGGACAGTGAGTGATCTGCAAGCTATCGCGGATGCCGCACATGCCCGCGGCGCTTTGCTGATCGTCACCAACAGCGAACCGTACGCGTTGGCGATCGCCGAGGCACCGGGTGCCTTGGGCGCAGATATCGTTGCCGGCGAAGGCCAACCCATCGCGTGCCCGCCTCAATTTGGGGGCCCCGGTGTGGGGCTATTTGCCTGTCGCGACGACCGAAAGTTTTTACAACAATTGCCCGGGCGCGTTTGCGGGAAAACAGTGGATAGTAACGGCCGCCCTGGCTTTGTGCTCACCCTAGCAACGCGTGAGCAGCATATTCGACGCGAGCGAGCCACGAGCAACATCTGCACCAATCAAGGGCTTTTGGCGCTGTCGCTGGTGATCCGCATGAGCATCTTAGGGAAGAGCGGGTTCGTGGAGGTTGCGGAACAGTGCCTCGCGAAAGCCCACTACCTGCGAGCAGAGCTGCTGAAGTTGCCGGGCTTCGAGGCGGGCTTTCAGCGAGACGCTCCCTTCTTCAATGAGTTTGCGGTCAAAGTGCGGGGCAACAGCGCCAGCGAAGTGTGTGGCAAGCTTGAAGCCAAAGGGATCATTGGCGGATTCGATCTCGGCAGAATTGAGCCAAAGTTCGCAGACCGGCTACTGATTGCGGTCACCGAAAAACACACGCGCGCGGAGCTCGATCAACTGATCTCCGAGCTCAAGGCGCTTTAGCCTGAGTTTCTCCGCTGGGCGGGAAGGGATTCTTCCACCAATTCTCGCCGCTGGTCCGGAACACGGTGAGGCGCGCGAAGTCAAAGCCTAGCGTTGCCGTTAAGCCGTGCGTGGATCCCGTTCCGATCTGCCCGCCGAGTGCGGCAACGATGCCGAAGGGAGCGCCGAGGCTCAGGGAGCCCGTGAACCCCGCTGAAGCTTGACCCCAAAAGCGCTCATACCCACCGAGATCCAAAGCGCCACCCCAATCTCCCAGTGCGTAGCCTCTGGTTGTGCCACGCGCTAACAGCGAAAGATCGGTGCCCGAGCCGATAAACGTTGAAGTACGGATGATCCCCCCAAACACCAAGGGCTGGAATGGGCTCGAGCCAAGCCCGGAGCTCACTTCAAGCAGGCCATTTTCGCCCCAATCGCTCCCGTGATCTCGGAGCCAAGCGGGCCCGGCGGTCACCGAGAGCCAGGCGGCGGGCTCGGCCTGGGCGGCACTGGAAACGAAGCACCAAGACAGCGGGAGCAAGAATAGAAATCGAATGGGCTTCACCCGCCCCTCCTACACGCGACGCTCCCCAAGCCGCAAGGGCACCCTGCAGCAGAAGTGCAGCTCAGCCTTCAGCTGAAGGCTTCGGTGCGCTCGAAAGATCGCGAATTTGGTCACGAAGCTGGGCTAGGCCGAGGTCAATATCGGCTCCCAGATGAAGCCGCAGGGCTCGTCGAGCGTTGTGCTGCAACAGCTGAAGATGCGCGAGCGCTTGAGCATCGCGGACAATCGCGAACGAGTAGGCTTTTTCGGGGATGGGCACGTCGCCTTCGGGAAGAGCCGTCAGCAAGAGATGCGCGCCGCCTTCACAGCCAGTCCGCTGCGAACCTCCGGTGGCATAAAGGCACGGAGCACCAAAGCCTTGAGTTGCTACGACGGAAAACGCGCTACGCAGGAGTCGCTGAACTTCTTGAAGCGTCCGCCTTCGGGCCTCAGTTTCGTAGAAGAAAGCGCCTATCGAAACAAAATCGAAGCGTTTGAGTCCCCGCAGCAACTCAGCGAGCGGTGGATCGGTAGGTGTTGAAGCACGCCACTTAGGTAGAACGCTGTCGCGTGCATAGGCTTCCAGAAAGCGCGCAGTACCGGTGCGCGTCTGCGCAAGGTCAGTTTCGTCAAAGGGATTTACGCCGATGCACGAACACAATAAGACGGTTGCGAGCTGCCAGCGTAGTATTTCAGCGCCGATGCTGGCGCGGTCGCGCAGCGTGGTGGTCGCCACAGGGAAACCAGCCACCACCAACGAGTCGACCTGGTCATCCAGTGCAGTGCGCTCAGCACCCATCCTCAGATAGAAAAAGACTCGGTCAGCACCGTACACCTGAGGTGAGCCAATCGGCTCTCCATCCACCACCACCAGGCCCTGCTTCCGCTTGCCGCAACTCCCGGCGAGCAGCTGCTCCAAGTAGCGGCCGAAAGGCTTGAACTCTGGAGCCAAGATCAACGTCAGCTTGTCTTTGCCAGCTGTGAGCAGCCCACCAAGAAACGACGCCATCCGAAACGCCGAGTTTTGCTCGATGGGCACCGCAGGCGAGCAGCGATCGCCCATCTTGTGCGCGTGGGCCAAAACAAGCTGACCATCGGCACCGGCAAGAGCTGCGGGCAGTACTCCAAAGTACGAAAACGCCGAGTAGCGCGCTGTGATGTCGGTGGGGCTCTCGAATATCCGTTGATAGCGGCGGCGGCGCGCGAGGCGTGCCAGTGGTCCACCCGGCTCAGTAACAGCCACAAAAGCGCGCTGGGGTTCAGCAATGCCCGTCGCCATTTTTTGCCAAAAACAAACCTCCAAGGCTTCGAGCTCGGGCGAAAGCTCGCCCTTCGCCATCACCACGACGAGCGTTGCTGCGGGTTCCAACCATTCTTGAAATGCCAGGACAGCTGCAGGTTCGGAATCGTCCAGCACCCGCACTTCTGGGAAGCCCGGATTCTGACCGAGTATCTCAAGAATCACGCGCGCATTGGCCGACTCAGCACCACTTGCTAACACCAAAACCTTGCGAACACCCGAGTGGTACACTTGGCGAACATAGCTCGTGACGTTAGGCCAATCGGTTGCCATGAACTCCGCCGCTCTGAGGAAGCCCATCTGCCCAGGAATGGCTTTTGCTGAGTCCACATCGTCGGTGAACATGCTGGGATCAATTGTCCACAGCCTGCGAACGGCCTGCTCCCGTACCAAGCGCTCGACCATCCTCACCACAGCCGACGTCAGCGCACCTGTAAAATACTCTTCCTGATAGCTGGCAAGATCCTCGGCCATAGCCCACCAGCATATCCCAATGTGGAGAACGGCCCAGAGGAGGCCACGTTGCCATTCGTACTCGGAGGCATTCCTACACTTTTGGGAGATTTTTTCGGTCCGGATAGGCCCGCGAAATTCGTAGATAAATACTCGAATTTACAAGACTAATCAGGAACTCTAAGGGCTCCGTTCCAGCTCTTAGAGATTCTAGCGGTAGCGCAAGCAACCAGATCTATTATAGTGCTACTGCAACCAGCCGACGCAGCCACACAGCTGTCGAAAAAACGCGACTCAGCCGAGGAGATCAACGTGCCGATCGAAGTACCCAGCGTGAAAATCCTAATCGTTGATGATGACCGCGCGATCTGTGAGTACATGCAGACGTTGCTCGAAAAGGATGGCTTCACTGTCAAAGCAGTGAGCGACCCCACGTTGGTTGAAGACGAGGTCCGCGCCGGCGCCTACCACGTCATTATCCTTGATTTGATGATGCCTAAGATGGACGGCATCGAGGTTCTCAAGCGCATTCGGGCGATTGACAGTGATGTTGCTGTTGTCATTTTCACGGCGCACCCGAACTTGGACACGGCCGTTGCTTCGATGAAGCTGGACGCCGTCGACTACATCAAGAAGCCGTTCAACGTCGATGAATTCCGCCAGGTGCTGGCGCGGGTCATGAAGAAGAAGGGCCTCGCTCGGACCCCAGAAGAACAGTTGCATCGGATCATCGGCGATACGATTCGGCTGATGCGCAAGGAGAAGGAGCTCACGCTGAAGCAAATGAGCCGGCGCACCGGCCTCAGCATTTCGCTCCTTTCCCAGATCGAGCGGGCGGAGTCGAGCCCGTCGATTTCCAGCCTGTACAAGATTGCCATCGCCTTGGACGCTAAGATCCAGACTCTGTTCGGCGACAATTAGACCGTAGTTTCGGGCCGGGTTGGTCGTCTGCTAGGTTCTGGCGGCATGTCCGTGCTCAAAATTTGCACACCTCGACCGCGATCAAACGCCTCGCACCACATACGGCTGCTGCGGCTGTTGGTCGCAGTGTTGCTACTCTTTTGGTTCGGGGCGAAAAACGCATCCGCCGACCCTCGCGCCAACCGCACGCCGGTATTGGCGCAGAACCTGCGCGTGGCCGTGGTCACCTTCGGACCTGGGGATCATCCCTTCGCCAAGTTCGGGCACGATGCGATTTGGGTCGAGCTGCCCGACGGCAGAGGGGCCATCTACAATTTTGGAACCTTTGGTGGAGAAACATCCTCGCTCCTCACCAAATTTCTGCAGGGCAGATTCAATTACTGGTTATCTGTTTCGCGCCCAGCGGAAACCTTGCACGCTTACGAGCGGGACGATCGAAGTGTCATCATCCAAGATCTCGCGCTCAGCCAGAGCGAGAAGCTCGACCTTTGGCGGCGGCTTGAAGTGAATGCACGCCCGGAAAATCGGGAATACCTCTACGACTACTTCAAGGACAATTGTTCCACGCGCGTCCGAGATGCGATCGATGCCACGCTCAAAGGTGCGTTGAAAAAGGCCCTGCTCCAGAAACCTGCACGGCTGAATTTTCGCCAGCACGCGCTCCGGCTCGCCTCGGATCTGCCTTGGCTCTACGTAGGGCTCCACTTCGGCCTGGCGCAGGAGGCCGACCAGCCTCGTAACCGTTGGGAGGAGGGATTCATTCCTGCCGGAGTCCAGGACAGTTTGGCCTCTTACAGTCTCTCGCGGGGCGCTTTAGAAGTCCCATTGGTCGAGAAGACGTCGACTTTCTACCAGGCCACACGTGCTCCCTCACTCAACGAACCGCCCACTACCTGGCCTTGGTTCCTTTTGGCAGGCCTCGGCCTGGGTGGCGTGCTGTTTGGCCTTGGAAGTCTGGCCATGAAATCCCGAATGGCTCGCGTTACCTTCGGAACTCTGGCTGCGTTGCTCAGTCTGGTGTGTGGGCTGCTTGGGGTCGTGCTGTTGTTTTTGTGGCTGTTTACCAACCACCAGATCGCCTTCAAAAATGAGAACCTCGCATTCTGCCCACCGTGGCTGCTGGTTTCTTTCGTCTCAAGCCTTGGCCTGGCGTTGGGTAGCCAACGCCTGATGGCGCTGACGCGCTCCGTGTTCAGATGGACGCTGGGCCTCGCGGTGCTCGCCGTCGTCCTGAAACTAACACCGTGGTTCTTCCAGTCGAACAAGGAGTTCGCCTGCTTCTTCCTGCCCCTATGGACGGCTCTGGCGGTGACAACCCACCGACTTCTGGAGGCGGCGCAGGCTGCGAGTCCTGTCAAGCACTCCACCCCCTTGCGCTGATTTAGACCCGATCTATAAGTCGACTAAGTCTAACTCTAACCCGCAAGAAAAAAGGAAGAACACCATGGGCGTATTAGTTCAAAGAAAAGCTCCAGACTTTACAACTCCGGCCGTACTTGGCAACGGCGAAATCAAGGGCGATTACAAGTTCTCTGAAGCCACGAAGGGCAAGTATGTGGTGTTGTTTTTCTACCCTCTGGATTTCACCTTCGTCTGCCCCACAGAGTTGATCGCGTTCGATCACCGCATCGAAGACTTCAAATCTCGCAACGTGGAAGTGGTCGGTGTGTCAATCGACTCCCACCACACGCACAATGCTTGGCGCAACACACCGATCGACAAGGGTGGGATCGGGCCAGTCAAGTACACGCTAGTGGCGGACATGGCTCACTCCGTCTGCAGGGCTTACGACGTCGAGCTTCCAGACGGAACCAAAGCCTTCCGCGGCTCCTTCCTGATCGACAAGGAAGGTATTGTGCGGCATCAGGTTGTTAACGACCTGCCGCTTGGACGCAATATCGACGAAATGCTGCGCATGGTAGATGCCCTCCAATTCAACGAAGCGCATGGCGAAGTTTGTCCTGCGGGTTGGCAGAAGGGCGGCAAAGGCATGAGCGAATCGGCCGCGGGCGTGGCCAGCTACCTGAGTGAGAACCACAAGGCGCTCTGACGCTTTCAGCAAGCTTTGAGTGTCTGGGACCTCGCAACCGCGGGGTCCTTTGTTTTTTGTCTAAAGCCGCCCATGCCCCGCAACCCTTGGCAGAAGTATCGATCCAGGCCATTAATGTCCGAAGTATGGCTGTCTGAGTCGCATGTTTCGGGTGAGCTGGTGTAGCACTCAGGATGGATGAGGCTATCTTCCGGCCCCACCGACCATGACCTTGGCTCCCTTGATTGAGATCGACAATCTCACACGTTTCTACCAAATGGGCGATGAGCGTGTCGTCGCTTTGGGTGGCGTGAGCTTTCGTATCGAACGTGGGGAATTCGTGGCGGTCATCGGCGCGTCCGGTTCCGGTAAGACGACCTTGATGCACGTCCTAGGATTCCTGGATACGCCATCGTCAGGTCGCTACGTGTTCGACGGCACTCACTCAGAACACCTCTCGGATGATCAGCTTTCTCGCCTGCGAAGCCAGCGCATCGGCTTTGTGTTTCAAAGCTTTCAGCTTTTAGCGTCCATGACCGCGCTAAAGAATGTGGAGCTACCGCTGATCTACCAAGGCGTTGCGCCGTCTGAACGGCGAGAGCGCGCCGCAGACGCGCTCCGAGACGTCGGCCTGGAACATCGCGCGACCCATCGACCCAACCAACTCTCCGGCGGCCAGCGGCAGCGTGTGGCTATCGCCCGAGCGCTTGTCACCCGTCCCGCACTGCTCCTTGCCGATGAACCCACGGGTAACCTGGATTCGACCACCGAACACGAAATCTTAACCCTCTTTCATGCGTTGCATCACCGAGGCCACACCATCGTGCTGGTGACCCACGAAGCCAGCATCGCAGCGCAGTGCCCACGCGTGCTCCGGCTCGCTGATGGGCTACTCGTTTCAGATGCTGTCGGCAGCGCGCAGCTCGATCGGACAGCGCCCGCAGCGCTCTTGGAGACCTAGGAATGCGAAGCGTTAGCTCTTTGTTTTCGATCCACACGCGCGCCCTTTGGTGCGGATGTAGTCTAGCGCTGGCCGCTTGCGCCAAGGACGCAAGCCTCAGCATCGGCTCCAAAGCGGTTCAACCCAAAACAGTTGAAGTGACCCGCGGACCCTTGCAGCGCACGCTGCTCTTGTACGGCCGCCTTGAGGCGCTCACCTCGGAGGAGCTGCTCGCTCCTAGGACGGAAATGTGGACCGTGAATATCCGCCATCTGATTGAAGATGGGTCCAAGGTGAATGCGGGGGACGTCGTCGTCGAGTTCGATAACTCGGCCTTTGTGAGGCGGCTTTCCGAGAACACGCTCTCACTCGAAGCCGCGGAAGCGGAGTTAATCCGCCAGCAGGCCGCGATCGATACAAGCCTGGCCGAGAAAGACATTGCCGCGACGCGCGCCGAGATTGGGCTCCGTAAGGCCGAGCTGGAAGCGGCAGTGCCAGAAGATGCTTTCCCGCTGCGTGTCTACCAGGAAAAGCAACTAGCTCTTGAGCGGGCACAAGCCAGCTCCGTCAAGGCACGTGAGGATCGGGCCAGTGCCGTGCGAGCTGGCGCCTTGGATCTCAAGGTCCGACAGATCGCGATCGAGAAGAGCCAGAAAGACCTGGAAGAAACCCAACGCGGCCTGCTGGCGATGACCCTCAGAGCTCCGCGCGCTGGCCTCGTGTTAATTTCAGACCATCCGCGCGAGCGCCGCAACTACCAAGCAGGGGATACCGCGCACCCTGGCTCAACCATCGCGTCCATTCCAGACCTCTCTGGCTACCGTTTCGTTGCTCAAATGAGCGATGTGGATGATGGCCAGGTTCAAGTCGGAATGCGAGCCCAATGTTTTGTCGACGCTTATCCTGACACGGCTCTGGACGGACGGGTGGTTGCGGTGAGTCCCGTCGCTCGGCGACCCTCGCGTGATTCAAGCCGCAGCTACTTCATGGTCACCGTGGCGCTTCCACTCTCGACTCCGCAATTGCGCCCAGGAATGTCGGCGCGAGCAGAGGTTCTCACCCGGAAAACAGCGTCCGCACTCAGGCTGCCGCGCGTTGCGCTCTCCGGCAAGACGGGTGACTTTTGGGTGAAGGATCTGGCCGGCACGGTCCACAAGATTGGCATTGATTTCTGCTCGGCCGATGCCTGTTCTATCACCGGCCCTCTGGCGCTCGGGACTCGGCTGAGGGAGGCGCCATGAGCCTTGGGCCGAGAACCTCACTCACCGCGAAACTCGCCGTGACGCTAGCGTTCGCAGCGCTTTTCGCCTGCAGCACTAGCAAGCCCGGAGAACAGTGGGCCCGCGCGACGCGCAGCGACCTCATCCAAGAGGTGGAAGTTCAAGGCGAGATGCGCGCGTCGGACTCCATTTCGGTCGGGCCGCCCGCGATTCCGAGCCTCTGGGAATTCAAGCTCGTGTACGTGATCGAAGAAGGCGAAGCCGTCGAGCCCGGCACCCGCCTGCTTGCGTTTGACACCGAACCCCTGGAGCAGCTGCTTGAGGTCGCGCTAACGGACGCGAACCGTGCCGCAGAAGAACGGAAACGTCGATTCGCCGAAGTGCAACTCTCTGCCGCCGACGATCGCATGGCGCTCGCCGAAGCCGAAGCGAACGCCCAGAAGAATCGCTTAAAGACCGAACAACCCGCCGAGCTGAGCTCCGGGCTTGCCTTGAAGCAGGCTGCGCTGGACCGCGACCTTTCTGAGCAGGAATTACTCTTTCGACAGACGCGCGCACGAACCAAAGAAAGCCGCGATCAAGCCGATCTGGCTATTTTAGGGAACAAGCAAGCACGCGCCGACGCTGCGGTACAAACGTTGAAAAACAGTATCGAGCAGATGACGGTTCGCTCGCCACGTCGGGGGATCGTGATCCGGCGTGCCGGACGCGACGGTGAGAAGAAAAAACCAGGCGATTCTTCCTGGCGCAGCGAGGCCATCCTGGATGTCGTTACCCTGTCTAACCTATTCGCGACGGGGAGCGTGGATGAGGTCTACTCAAGCCAACTAGCCACGGGTCAGCCTCTCACGCTGCGCATGGATGCTTACCCCGATAAATCGTATGAAGGGCGGCTGAAGAAGCTCCACCAAGCGATCCGACGTGAAGGCGAGAGCACGGTGATCGACGTGGATATCGAGCTCACCACCCAGATCCCACTCAACGTGCGTCCTGGCATGCGTTTTCGCGGAAAGATCGAAACCAGCCGGCTAAAAAGTGTCCTCAACGTGCCCATCGAAACGGTGTTTGTTGAGCCGCGGGGGCCTGTCCTCTACGTGAAAACGGGCCAACGTGTAGAGCCTCGCCTCGTGAAGCTCGGCAAGCGTACCGATCGCACAGTGGAAATCTTGTCCGGCCTTGCCGCTGGCGATCAAGTGCTCAAAAATCAAAGCGAGAACCCACCCAGTGCCACAGACTGAGCAACGCCGGGCGTGGAAGATCGCCCTCATTCTTCTCACTTGCGGCGCGGGAGCTTGCGCTTGCGGCACCCTCACGACCAAGAAAACCCAAGACACCGCAACCTTTGAAGTGAAGCCTAGTACGCTCGTCCGTGAAATTGAGGCGCTCGGCGCGCTGAGGCCAGTGAAGGCAACGCTCATCACGCCCCCGAGTGATCTCCAGGAGCAGCTGAAGATCGTTTTCCTTGAGGAAGACGGAGCCACGGTGAAGAAGGGCGCTGTCGTCGTGCGTTTTGATGATGGCGATTTTCGTCGGCGTTTTGCGCGCGAAGAATTCAGCGGGCGCGATGCCAATACCAAGCTCGCCAAAGAACGCACGCTGATCGACGCTACACAAGCCGAGCGCGTACGCTCCACGGCCATTGCAGAGCGCGAACAGGGGCTGCTCAATCAATTTCAACAGAAAGACACCGAGATATTTTCCAGACATCAAATCGTCGAGTCGGAAATCAACCAGGGGCTTCAGACCTCAAAGGTTGACTACGCGAAGAGTGCCCAACGTATCGACCGCCAAATCGCACAGGCCAGGCTCGGACTTCTCGCGGTGGACCAAACCAAGGCCACCTTTCAGATGCGCCAAGCGGCGAAAGCTCTTTCCAAGCTAGAGGTCCTAGCACCTAACGACGGGGTGTTCGTCCTCGAACGCAATTGGGCCGGGGAAGCGATGCAAGTGGGGGATGTGGTTTGGTCGCGGCAAACGATCGCGCAAATTCCACTGCTCGACGCCATGGAAGCCGAAGTGTTCGTGCTGGAAGCAGACGCTGATGGTCTTGAAGCGGGCCGCAGCGCAACGTTCGTGCTCGATGCAGCACCCAATCGCTTGTTCTCCGCCAAAGTGAAGCGCGTCGATAGTATTGCCAAACGGCGTTACTCTGGTGTCCCCACCCAGTACTTCACCGTCATTCTTTCACTGTCAGAAGTGGATACGCACCTGCTCAAGCCTGGCAAACGCGTCTCGGCGAAGCTGAATCTGGGTAGCGTTCAGGGCTTGGTGCTGCCCAGGCAAGTGGTGTTTGAGAAGGACGCGCATTTCTTTGTATTTCGGCAGCAGCCGAACCACGATTTCGTGCAAGTGCCGGTAAAACTCGGTGCCACCACGGCGGGCCGCGTGCTGATCCGCGCGGGGCTTCGAGCGGGCGACCAGGTTGCGCTCACTGATCCTTTCGCCTCCCAAATCGAAACGCCGGGGGCAGAAACCGATAGCGCAGCATCGGCCAAAACGCGGGGGCCAACCGGGCCAACCGGACCACGGGGACCGAAGGGGCGGCATGAGAACTGAAGACGCGCTCCGTGGAGCACTAGAGAATCTCCGGGCGCACAAGCTGCGCTCTGCGCTGACGATGCTCGGAATGATGTTCGGAGTGGGAGCTGTCATCGCCATGCTAGCGATCGGAGCAGGCGCGGAGCGACAATCTTTGGAGCTGATCGCCCAGCTTGGGATCCGAAATATCGTGATTCGCGACAAGACCCCGGAAGGCGACGAGCGCCAAAAAATCAGGAAGAAATCACTCGGTCTATCCCCGCGGGATGTGCAAGCGATCGAGGAGTCGGCCGTTGGCATCGAGCGCGTCGTGCCGCGCCTGAAGATCAAGGCGCAAGAGGCGATTTCCGGGGCACACAAAGTGCCCGCCAGGGTCTTCGGCGTCTCACGCAACCACGCCAAAGCAGGTAACCTGATCTTGCAAGAAGGGCGCTTCTTCGACGCCCTCGACGAGGATGAACACTCACAAGTTTGTGTGATAGGCTCGAAGGTCCGACAGGTCTTGTTTGGCGCGCAGCCTGCACTCGGCAAACCCCTGCGCGTCGCTGATGTCTGGCTGACCGTGGTGGGGGTGTTAGCGCGAGACACCGGCGGCGGCGCCTCTTTGGAGGGAGTGAGCGTTGGCTCAAGCGCGGATGAGATCTATTTGCCGGCGGCCACTGGCCTTGCCAAGTTCAACCGCGATCCCATCGAGTCGCCGTACGAGCAGATCATCGTTCAACTGACGGAAGCCGCAGATCCGCGCCAAAGTGCCTTGATTTTAGATACACTCTTAGACCGCCTGCACGGCGGAGCCAAAGATTACGAACTCATTGTGCCCGAGCGTTTGCTTGAACAGAATCAAGCCACACAGCGGATCTTCAACGTTGTGATGGGTTGCATCGCCGGCATTTCGCTGTTGGTCGGCGGTATTGGGATCATGAACATCATGCTGGCGTCCGTCCTCGAACAGACGCGTGAGATCGGGGTGAGGCGCGCGGTCGGTGCGCTGCGCGCGGATATTCGGTTTCAGTTCTTGATCGAAGCGCTTTCGATCTCACTGCTCGGGGGTCTCGCGGGAATTGTGGCGGGCATCGGCATTGCCAAGATCGTGGCAGACTACGCGAGTTGGCCCACGGTAGTGACGCTCATCTCCGTCGTCGTCGCTACGGGAGTCTCCTCTGCAGTTGGACTGATTTCTGGCATTTATCCAGCCATTCGCGCCAGCAAGC
>CAZSUA010000098.1:0-5104 GCA_964609655.1 uncultured Polyangiaceae bacterium
GTGCCCGTGATGTCATTTTCAAGTTCATCCAGCGTTAACCCGACAGCGAGCATCGCCGCTACTTTAGCTATCGGGTAACCCGTGGCTTTCGAGGCCAGCGCGCTCGAACGAGAGACGCGAGGATTCATCTCGATCACCAGCACGCGCCCCGTTTTCGGATCGACAGCGAACTGCACATTCGAGCCGCCCGTTTCAACGCCAATTTCCCGCATCACCAGACGTGAAGCATCACGCAAGCGCTGATATTCACGATCTGTCAACGTCATCGCGGGAGCAACCGTTACCGAATCCCCCGTGTGCACGCCCATCGGATCAATGTTCTCGATCGTGCAAATAACGATAAAATTATCGGCAGCGTCCCGAATGACTTCGAGTTCGTATTCCTTCCAGCCAATGACACTCTCTTCAACTAATACTTCGTGGGTCGGCGACTGCTTCAGGGCCCAACTCACCTTCTCATCCAACTCCGAAGGGTCGTCAACAACCGCTCCTCCTGAACCACCCATCGTGAAGCTGGGGCGCAAGATCACTGGGTACCCGGTAGTTTCAACAACCTTTCTAGCCTGCTCGACGCTGCTCGCGTATCCGCTACGCGGACACTCAAGACCGATTGCGACCATGGCCTCTTTAAAGAGCAGGCGATCCTCTGCTTTGCGAATCGCATCAATCTGCGCGCCGATGAGCTTCACCCCGTGCCTTGAAAGGACGCCCTTTTCGTTGAGCTCAAGCGCCAGGTTGAGTGCCGTCTGACCGCCCAGAGTCGGCAACAGCGCATCGGGGCGTTCGCGCTCGATGATGGCCTCCAGCGTCGCAACGTTGAGGGGCTCAATGTAGGTTCGCCTCACGAGCTCCGGATCCGTCATGATCGTGGCCGGGTTCGAGTTCACCAGGACCACATCGTACCCAAGGCTAGTTAACGCCTTGGCTCCCTGGGTGCCTGAGTAGTCAAACTCGCACGCTTGGCCAATCACGATTGGACCAGAACCGATGAGAAGGATCTTGTTTATATCTGTACGACGCGGCACCGTGAGCGGCCTTAGCACAGGCGAGCCAGAGGACTCTAGCGACGTCCGGCGTTCGCGGTGGCTCGTTGGCTCCGCCCGTTTTGCCCTCAGAAATCCTGCTTTGATCGGCCCCTATGTCGGGTCTTCTCGGCCCTTCCTTGGCCTCGTGGACCTGGACAGACCAGCAGTGGTTTTTTGTGCTCGATCAGCCTGCTTGACTCCAGTGGCACCTTCCGCCATATACGCGCGCTCCCTGCGCCCCGGCCGTATTTTCATACGCTGGCTCGCGGTGAGAGATTCGACGCGTTAAGGAAAGGCCGTAAAGTTAAGATGCCCAAGATGAAAACGAACCGCGCCGCCGCAAAACGCTTCCGAGTGAGTGGTAGCGGGAAAGTTCGTCGCCCCAAATGTGGAGGGCAGCATGGCCTCAACGGCAAGTCGCGCAAGCGCCGCCGCCGTCTTCGCAACAACGACATGGTCGACTCCGCTATGGAGCACAGGGTCAAGATTCTTTTACCCTACGGCTGAAGCTTTCGAGAGGAATTGAGCAATGCGTGTAAAACGAGGACCTGGGCCCCGTCGTCGTCACAACCGAGTCTTCGAGCAAACCGAAGGCTTTTGGGGTGGTCGAAAAAACGTGTACCGCCAAGCGGTTCGTTGTCTCTTTAAGTCGTGGCAATACGCGTACGTCGGAAGAAAGCTGCGCAAGCGCGATTTCCGTGAGCTCTGGATTGTGCGCATCAACGCCGCTTGCCGCGAGAATGGCGTCAGTTATTCGAAGTTTATTGGTGGCTTGAAGAAAGCTGGGATTGAAGTTGACCGGAAGATCTTGGCCGATCTTGCCGTGAACGACGTTCCCGCGTTCAAAGAGCTGGCTCAGTTGGCCCGCGCCGCGATCCAGCCCAATTGAAGCCGAGTATTTGGGCGTGTCGGATTCAGATGCGTCTCTAGCGACCGCCCTCGAGGAAACTCCGGGGCGCGCGGAGCGTTACTTCGCTGAGGCAGATTCCGAGCTCAGTTTGCGCGCAGCGCGCGCGGAATTCCTTGGGAAGAAGGGGCATCTCACGGCTCTCCTGCGCGGAATGGCTGGGGTCCCCGCAGACCAACGCAAAGCCGTCGGTGAACGTGTCAACGTCGTCCGCGAGCAGGTAGAGCACGCGTTCGAGGCACGTCTGAAGAGCCTGCGTCTAGCCGAGCGAAGCGCTGCCCTTTCGGGCCGCCCAGAAGATCTGACGCTCCCAGCTCGGTTTGGAACGCCGAAAGGCCACCGGCACCCGATCGCTTCAGTGCGCGATGAGATCCTGGAGATTTTTTCTTCACTGGGGTTCGAAGTCGCCTGGGGTCCACAGGTTGAGTTCGAGACGAACAACTTTGAGAAGTTAGCGTTCCCGCCCGATCACCCGGCAACTGACATGCAAGATAGCTTCTGGGTTCGCGTGGAAGGTGCGCCGGAGAATCAACGTGTGCTTCTACGCACGCACACGAGCAACGTCCAGGTGCGACAAATGAGCACCCGCACGCCTCCCATGGCCGTAGTGAGTGGTGGCGCTGTCTACCGGCGTGACGATGACGTCACTCATTCGCCCATGTTTCACCAAATCGAAGGCTTCCGCGTGGATCAGCGCGTCAGCTTCGCGGAGCTCAAGGGTGTCTTGATTGAGTTTGCTCGACGCCTGTACGGCTCAAGTACCCAGGTGCGTTTCCGCCCGAGTTACTTTCCATTCGTCGAGCCCGGTGCCGAGGTCGATGTTGGGTGCGTGTTCTGTACCCCAACGGGTGGCACACGCGCCACGTGCCGAGTTTGCAAAGCGACCGGATGGCTTGAAATTCTCGGTTGCGGGATGATCCACCCTCAAGTTTTTACCGAGTGTGGAATCGACGCGGAGCGTTATACCGGGTTTGCTTTTGGGCTCGGCGTGGAGCGCGTCGCGATGCTGCGTTACGGCATTCCTGATATTCGATTGCTGTTCGAAAACGATCCACGCTTCCTTGCGCAGTTTTAATCGGTAAGGCTGTGCAGCCCTGACACCCGTGGGAACCACTCCCTCAGGGCCGCGACATATCGATCCGGCGAGTGTGTCAGCCTGCAGCCACCCAGCGAGCCCTTGACGTTGTTCCCAACCGGACCGACGTTATCGTCATCGTCTCAAGCTGGGCCAATTGGCTCAGCAAGAGGCGTCCGCAACCGTTCTGAAACACGAGGCCCTGAAGGGACGAGGCAGCTCCACGGGCAACCTTCACAACAATGTGAAATCAGTCTGAGCCGGTACGGACATTGCAAGCTGTTTGCAATAGCCAAATCGGGGAGGCCCATCCATCGAATATTTTTACGGCCACCCCCAGTCTTCGCATAACTCCCCAGCTGAATCCAGTCAACGCCCAGAAAACTCCAGGAATCATTTCAGGGATCCATACGTTGGGCACACAACTGCTCACTGACGGAAAGTTCAAAAATCCCCAGCCTATCGACCGGCCAGACCTAATGAAATTATCCAGCTGAGACGTTCTCATCCACTGAAAGCCAGTCAAACCATGTCACGACCAGCCAACGCCATCCGTTCCGAGTTTAATCCACGGTTCCTTGACGCCGGCAGGCAGCGCCCGCGCCAGCAAGGCTCAAGGCCCGACACGCTCCCTCCGCCAAGCGCTGAGTGGACGGAGGCCCGCATTTCGGACGCCCCTCCCCGAGGTCCAACGGCGGCTCGAGTGGGTTCCGAAGATAGCGTCGGTGGTTCGACGCTCTCGCTCTATTTTAGGGAAATGGCTGCCCACCAGGTGATGGGGGCCGAGGAAGAACTTCGAGCTGCCCAGGGAGTGGAGCAGGCCGAGGTCAACCATTGGGTAGCGTTGCTTTCGTACCCACCCGTCGCGGAGTTCCAGCTTACCCAATTGGCTGCCGACATCGCTCAATTGGCCGAGGAAGATCGTCCGGATCCTGAGCGAATGCTCGCACTCGCAGCGCTGTTGGATGCCTTCCGAAAGCAGCGCGGAAAGTTCACGCCTGGGCAGATCGCACAGTGGACCCTGACCACGACCGAGTTTGCACTTTCTATTCGCCTCGCAGATTCGGATCGGTTGTGGACGGCCAACGCTTACCGGATCGCACGTGAGATCGTGAAGCCGCCTCATCCCGATGAAGCGGCGCGCGAAGTGCTGACTGAAACAGCGGGCTACCAGCGTTTCCTCGTCGCCGTAACAGCCACTAATCTTCGACAACAGCAGGCGAAGAATCGATTCGTTAGGGCCAATCTGCGTTTGGTGGTGAGCATTGCCCGGCGTTACAACCGCGGTCGGTTGCCGCTGATTGACCTCATTCAAGAGGGCAACATCGGGCTCATGAAGGCGGTTGAGCGCTTTGATCACGCTCGCGGTTATCGCTTCTCAACCTACGCCTCGTGGTGGATTCGTCACGCTATCAGCCGGGCTCTTGCTGATAAGGGGCGCGCGGTTCGCATACCGGTGCACATGTTGGATACTTACAACCGAGTATCTCGCGCCACGCAAACGATCATCGCTCGTACCGGACACGAGCCCTCCATCGAGGAGCTCGAAAAGGAAACCGGTGTCCCCCGAGACAAGCTCGACAAGGTGAAGGATCTTTACGCCGAAACGCCATTTTCACTGGACCGACCGGTAGGCGACGAAGACGGGAGGCGGTTTATCGACTTCCTCGTCGAAGAGAACGCACTCTCGCCATACGACGCGCTTGCGGGGCAGAAATGGTCTGATGAAGTGCGGCGTCTGTTGGAGACTCTGACCCCCATCGAATCGCGGATCATTCGTTGGCGATTTGGACTCGACAACGAAGATGAGCTCACGCTCAAAGAAATCGGCGACAAGTACAACTTGTCCCGAGAACGGATCCGCCAACTTCAAGAGCAAGCGATCGGCAAGATCCGCAAGCAGATGCGCGACTTCTAGTAAGTCGATAACCACCGGGCACCGCCCGGCTTGTTCTGAGGTGCCCACCAACAGGACCTCCGCCCCGGTGGCGGGGGTCTTCTGGTTTTGTGACGCTCCGCGGGGGGGAGTCGTGTGAGGCGCACACCGACCAGGAGTTGGCCGGATAGCCGACTGTCACTGGCAGCCCGACCCAACGC
>CAZSUA010000098.1:5204-16652 GCA_964609655.1 uncultured Polyangiaceae bacterium
TAACCACGATGAAGCTGTTTGTGTTCCCTCGTTGGGCCAATAAAACCCGCCAACTTGCCGGGGTATTTCTCGGGGTTACGCCGGTCTACCTGACCGCTCTGATTTGGTACGGAGCTTCGCCGAAAACGACCGACGTCGGTTATCAGCCGAAGCAGCCAATACCCTACAGCCACGCGCTCCACGCGGGCGAGCTCGGGCTCGACTGCCGCTACTGCCACACGACAGTGGAGGAGACCGGGCACGCCGCGATTCCACCCACAGAAACGTGCATGAACTGCCACAAGGTGGTACACCCCACGAGCCCGAAGCTCCTCCCAATTCGCGAGAGCTACGCCACCAACAGTGCCGTACCTTGGGTGAAGGTCCACGACCTACCGGACTACGCTTACTTCAATCACAGTGCCCACGTAACACGCGGGATTGGCTGTGTTTCATGCCATGGCCGCGTCGACCAGATGGAAGAAGTCTACCAGCATGAGTCACTCAGCATGGGCTGGTGCCTCGACTGCCATCGGGCTCCCGAGCAGCACCTGCGCCCGGTGAGCGAAGTCACCAACATGAGCTGGAAGCCGCCCGAGGATCAGCTCACTTACGGCAAGCGACTCCGCGCGGAAAACAACATCGCACCTTCACAGGACTGCTCGACATGTCATCGATGAACGCGAAGCACCCAAGGCCAACCTACTGGCGGAGCCTCGCCGAGCTCGACCAAGATCCGAAGTTCCAGCAAATGCTGGCAACTGAGTTCCCCGAGCCGCTTGACGGCCGTGAGATGGCCCCTGGAACACCTGCTCGCCGCAGGTTCCTCCAGATCATGGGCGCGTCTTTCGCGCTCGGAGGCTGCCGTTTCCAAGAAGACAAGCTGCTCCCGTTTTCGCGCCGTCCCGAAGGAGTGCTCCCAGGCGAGCCTCGCAGATTCGCCACGGCCATGGAGCTCGGAGGCGTCGCTACCGGACTTGTCGTCACGAGCTACGACGGTCGTCCCGTCAAAGTGGAGGGCAGCCCACTGCATCCAACGAGCGGAGGAGGTGCCAGCTCATTGCATCAGGCTCTCGTGCTGGGTCTCTACGATCCAGACCGCAGCGAAGGCATCACCCGCCTGCAAGGCCAAGCGCGCGTTGCCGCCTTGCCAGCGCAATTCGAAGAGTTTGTGGCAGCAGAGCGGCCGAACTGGCAGAGCCGTGGCAGCTCGGTTCGAGTTCTGAGTTCACTCAGTTCTTCGCCCAGCCTGGCAGCCATGAAGCAACGGTTCCTCACGGCGTTCGCGGGCGCCAAATGGATCGATTACTCTGCCGTTGAGACGGACAACCTGGAGGCAGGCACGACGCTTTGCTTCGGCAAGCCGCATCAAGCGGTCTATCAGCTCGAAAACGCGCGCATTGTTCTGAGCGTTCATTCAGACGTCGCAAGCTCTACCGATCCTGCGGGTATCGTAGCGGGGCGCGGCTTGGCTCGGGGTCGGGTGCCGGAAGGCCAGCCCATGAGTCGTGTGTACGCCGTTGAAAGCTCCCTGAGCTTAATCGGTGGCATCGCTGATCACCGCCTTTCGATGAGTGCCGGGTCGGCCAAGGCCTTCTTGGCGGCTTTGGATGCCGAATTGAGCAGCAAGCTGGGCGACGCGGGCAAAGGAGCCCAGCCGAAACCTGCAGCTAAGTTTCTGGCAGAGCCTTCAATCGCGAAATTCATCGCCGCGCTCACTCAGGATCTTCTCGCCAACCGCGGAGCAGCTGTCCTCCTTGTCGGTAGCCGGTTGCCGCCTGAGGTTCAGGCGCTGGCGCAACGGCTTAACGTGTTATTGGATGGCGTTGGAAGAACGGTCACGTACCACGAAGTGCCCGTCCGTGAGCGCCGAAAAGACGCATTGCAGGCGCTTGTGCAGGACATTCAAGCAGGCCGCGTTGAGACCCTGCTGGTGCTCGGCGAGAATCCGGTGCTAACCGCGCCCACAGATCTCGGCTTCGCCGCTGCCCTCGCCAAGGTGAAGACCAGCATCGCGCTCAGCGAGTTCGAAGACGAAACGGCGCTGTTGAGCTCGTGGCATGTACCGCTCGCTCACCCCTTGGAGGCCTGGGGCGACAGCCTCGCGCACGATGGCACCATCACGCTCGCGCAACCGCTGATCGCTCCGCTGTTTGGTGGGCGTTCTGTTCTAGAGCTATTAGCCTTGCTCGCGAACGATCCGAAGCGGGACGGACTTGAAATTGTGCGCCGCACGCACGCGGGCTCACTTCCCAACCAGAAGGCTTGGGATCGCGCGGTGCATGACGGCTTCATCTCCGGCACGATGGCGGCCCCAGCTAGTGTCACTGTTGGAGTGCTGCCAACATTTGCACTCGCCGAGAGTGAGCTCCGAAACGGTGAGGCGAGCAACGGGAAGTTGGAGATTGTTCTCGCCCCGGATTCGAAGGTCTACGACGGCCGCTTTGGCAATAGCTCCTGGCTCCAGGAACTCCCCGAGCCGCTTTCGAAGCAAACCTGGGGAAATGCCGTGTGGCTCAGCCCGGGCACAGGAAAAGCACTTAGCATCGCCGATGGCGATCTCGTCAAGGTGTCTGCGGCCGGCAAAGAGTTAACGCTGCCAGCCCTTCACGTTCCTGGCCAAGCGGAAGGTTCACTCCGAATCGCCCTGGGTTACGGGCGGTACGCCGCCGGGCATGTGGGTGGGCTCGCAAGTGCCAACGTTGACCCCGTGGGCGCTAACGCTTACGTGCTCAGCGCTCTCGGCGCACCCTTTCTCCTGTCTGACGCCAGCATCACTCGGCTCGATGGGCGACAAGCCATCGCATCTGTCCAAGATCTGCACGCGATCGATGCTGTGGGGCAAGCCGGGATTGATGAACGCCGCGGGCTGCTACTCGCGGAGGCGAACCTCGAAGAATTCCAGAAGGAGCCTGACTTCGCCAAACACCTGGTTCATCACCCACCCCTCGAAAGCATGTGGAACGACCCCGTGTCGTACGAGGGTCACAAGTGGGGCATGGCTATCGATCTCAACAAGTGCACCGGTTGCAGCGCCTGCATTACCGCTTGTCAGGCCGAGAACAATATCCCCGTTGTCGGCAAGGATAGCGTACTGATGGGACGTGAAATGCTCTGGCTGCGCGTGGATCGCTACTTCAGCGGTTCCCCAGAAAACCCGAAGCTGAGCTTTCAACCGGTCCCCTGCCAGCAATGTGAAAACGCTCCGTGCGAACAGGTTTGCCCGGTGGGTGCCACGATGCACAGCCACGAAGGCCTGAACGACATGGTCTACAACCGTTGCATCGGGACTCGCTATTGCTCCGCCAACTGCCCGTACAAGGTTCGGCGCTTCAACTATCTCAACTTCCATCTGGATAAGGTTGAGGCGACGCCCTTCCAAACGGTGACGAACAAGAAAAAGCTTCTCATGCACATGGTCTTCAATCCCGAGGTCACCGTTCGCGCACGCGGCGTCATGGAGAAGTGCACCTTCTGCGTCCAGCGCATTCAAAACGTGAAGATCAAGGCCAAGAACGTGAAGCGGTCGATTGCGGACGGCGAAATCAAGACAGCCTGCCAACAGACCTGCCCTGCCAGCGCGATCACTTTTGGTGACCTCAATGATCCCACCAGCCTGGTCGCGAAGGATCACGCTTTGCCGCGCGCCTACAGCATTCTAGAGGAACTGAACAATCGACCGCGCGTGCGCTACCTTGCTCGCATTCGCAACCCGCATCCGGAGCTTGGTTGAGCCATGGCAACTCTTTGGAGTGAAACCAATCCGTATCTCGGAGCGCCCAAAGGCGACACAGATTTTGCGCGCATCACCGACAATGTTGCGCGCGTGGCTGAAGCCGCGAAACCGCCCATGGGTTGGTACATAGCGTTCGCCATCGCGCTCACGATGCTCACGGGCTTCGGTGCCAGCCTTGCATGGGTATCTTGGACGGGCATTGGCGCTTGGGGCAACATGCACCCGGTTGCTTGGGGTTTTCCAATCGTCAACTTTGTTTTCTGGGTTGGCATTGGCCACGCTGGCACACTGATCAGCGCGATTCTGTTTCTGCTCCGACAGACCTGGCGCACCGCTATTAATCGCTTTGCGGAAGCCATGACGATCTTCGCAGTGATCTGCGCTGGCGTCTTTCCCGGCGTCCACATCGGTCGCCCCTGGATGCCTTACTACATGTTCCCGATCCCCAACCAAATGAACATGTGGCCGCAGTTTCGCAGCCCACTTGAGTGGGATATTTTTGCGGTCGGCACTTATTTCACGATTTCCTTGTTGTTCTGGTTCATGGGCATGATCCCAGATTTTGCGACCCTCAGGGATCGCGCCACCACAACACCTCGGCGCCTGATCTACGGCATTGTTGCGATGGGCTGGCGAGGTTCGTCACGTCAGTGGCATCGCTATGAGCGCGCGTACCTCTTGCTCGCGGCGCTGGCCACTCCCCTCGTTCTGAGCGTGCACTCCGTGGTGAGTTTCGACTTCGCCACGTCGCAAGCGCCAGGCTGGCACACCACGATTTTCCCGCCGTACTTCGTCGCCGGGGCCATTTTCGGTGGCTTCGCGATGGTGGTCACGCTGGCAGTTCCGGCTCGCCAGTTCTTCGGATTGAAACGACTGATTGAAATCCGTCACCTGGAGCTGATGAACAAGGTGATTCTCGCGACCGGCATGATGGTCGGCTACGCCTACGGGATGGAGTTCTTCATTGCGTGGTACTCCGGCAATCCGTACGAGGTCTTCGTTTTCGTCAACCGCGCCTTCGGTCCCTATGCTTGGGCCTATTGGACGATGATCGCGTGCAACGTGCTCATTCCCCAGCTCCACTGGTTCCAGAAAGTACGCACCAATGTTTGGTGCACCCTGGCCATTGGCGTCGTGATCAACGTGGGCATGTGGTTCGAACGCTTCGTGATTATTTGTACTTCCATGTCGCGTGATTTCATGCCCGCGAACTGGGGTTACTTCGTACCCTCCACGATCGATTATCTGACACTCGGCGGTAGCTTTGGGCTGTTTTTCACGCTCTTCCTGCTCTTCTGTCGCTTCCTTCCGATGGTAGCGATCGCCGAGGTCAAGGGCGCACATCGCGACGCCCATGCCAACCATGGCGGGCACGGCGGGCATGATCACTCTCACGCGCCCGAGACAGCTTGAGGAGCCTCAAATGAGCGAGATGCACCACAAGAAGCCAGAATCCCAGGAAGACGCACCGTTATTCGGCCTCTTGGCAGAGTACAACACACCTAGCGAGCTGATCCTTGCCTCGCAGAAGGTTCGTGACGCCGGGTTCACCCGCTGGGATACATTCACGCCATTCCCGGTTCACGGCATTGATCGCGCGATGGGGATCAAGATGACTCGCCTCCCCTGGCTCGTGCTCGGGGCGGCACTCGCAGGGCTCAGCCTCGCGATCTGGCTCCAGTGGTGGACCAACGCGGTGGATTATCCCTGGATCATCAGCGGGAAGCCGTTCTGGAGCCTGCCCGCGAACGTTCCGATCATGTTTGAGTTGACGGTGCTCTTCGCCGGCATCACGGCGATGGTGGGAATGCTCGTGATGAATGGGCTACCTGAGCCCGCACACCCGTTGGACCTCAAGCGGCGCTTTGCCCGCGCCACCGACGACAAATTTTTCCTTCTGGTCGAGACACGTGATCCAAGATTTGACGAGGTTTTAACCCGCAGCCTCCTTGAAAAGTCCCACCCCGCCGCGCTCGAAGATGTGCCAGAAGATCGCACCACCAGCGCGCAGATCCCAACCGGCTTGATCTACGGCCTGATTGTGCTCACGGCTATCGCCGTGGTGCCCTTTGCGCTCTTCGCTAAGGCCCGAACGACCAAGAGCCGGAACACTCGCATCCACGCCATCGCGGACATGGATTCGCAACCCAAGTTCAAAACACAACGCGAAAACTTGATATTCGCTGACGGACGCTCGATGCGTGACCCCGTCGCTGGAACCGTCGCCCAAGGTCAACTGCGGGATGACGACGCGCTGTATTTAGGCAAGGTCAACGGGGCCTGGGCGCGCACCTTCCCAAGCCAAGTGACACCCACGGCAGAGCTCATGGATCGCGGCGAACAGCGCTTTGGTATCTACTGCGCCCCATGCCACGGCCAGAGCGGAGAAGGCGATGGGATGGTCCACCTTCGCGCGAGCAAGCTGGGCCAGGGTTGGGTTCAGCCTTCGAATATTCACCAACAATATATTCGTGAACAGCCCGTCGGGCAGCTTTTCAACACCATCACCCACGGCATCCGCAGCATGCCGGCATACGGGCCACAGATCTCGGCCGAAGACCGCTGGGCGATCGTCCTCTATCTGCGCGCTCTGGAGAAGAGCCGAGCTGCCAACCTCGGTGAGCTCACCGCCGAGCAACGTCAGAACCTGAAGTAGACGAACATGGCAGATTCAAACTCCAGAGATAAGAAGAGCAAAAGCCAGCATCCTGCTAAGGGCTCCGGTCACGGTACGAGCTCTTGGGGCGACGTGATTCGTAACTCCAGCGATACGCACCGGCTGTTCGTATTTGCGGGCGGGATCGGCGGCGTCGCACTGCTCCTGAGCGTAGCGCTCGGGATGGGGGACTTTAAGCGCTTCCAATATTCCTACCTGGTAGCCTTTATGTGGACGCTTAGCATTAGCTTGGGTGGCCTTTGGTGGGTAACGCTTCAGCACTTGGTGAACGCCAAGTGGAGTATTGTGGTGCGCCGAGTCGGCGAGCTGATTGCGGCCAATATTGGCCTGATGGCGATCCTTTCGCTGCCGATTGTGGTTCCGGCCTTGCTCGGGAATTCGGATCTCTACGTGTGGGTGGATTCACACCGCATGCAGGAGAATCACGTGCTCCATCAAAAATCCGCCTATCTCAATGTGCCGTTTTTCGCGATCCGAGTGGTGGTGTATTTCGGCTTCTGGTTCCTGCTTTCGCAACATCTTCTCAAGAGCTCACTCAAGCAAGACAGCGAAAAGGCTGATACGCAAACTGTGCGCCTGCGTCGCCTCGCCGGCCCCGCTATGATGGGCGTTGCGCTCACGCTGACGTTCGCTGCCATTGATTTTCTGATGTCCTTGAACCCCATGTGGTTCTCAACCATCTTCGGCGTGTACTACTTGGCGGGCTGCGTGCTGGCCATCCATGCGTCCTTGGCGCTCACTTTGCTCTGGCTTCAGAAGCGAGGAGTGCTAGTGAAGACCGTGAGTCAGGAGCACTTCCACGACATCGGTAAGATGATGTTCGCGTTCACCATCTTCTGGGCGTACATCGCTTTCAGCCAATTCATGCTGATCTGGTACGCCAATATCCCGGAGGAAACTCATTGGTATCTGCTGCGCGCCGAGAACGGCTGGCTGAAAGTCACCTGGTTCCAGCTGATTGGGCATTTCATTCTGCCGTTCGCGTTCCTGCTTTCACGGCACATGAAACGCAGCCGCACCGCGCTCGCTTTGGGTGCGCTTTGGGTGCTCTTCGTGCACTACGTGGACATGTATTGGCTTGTGATGCCGACTACGTTCGTGGAGGGGCCAGAGGTTCACATTCTCGATCTCACCTGCTGGGTCGGGTTAACCGGGGTCTTCGTTGCAGCCGTCGCCTATCGGGCACGCGGCCTGAATCTCGTAGCGGTAGGAGATCCGCGCCTCGAAACCTCACTCGCCTTCGAGAACGTCTAAGGAAAAGCCATGAGCGAAGCTGAAAGCCATCCCGTCGAAACGACCGAAGCCGACAAGGTGAACTCTGGCGCCATTGGGACCGTCCTTGCTGTTGGCGCAGCGGCCGTGGTTGCGATCTCCTTTGCCATCTATGCGCTGGTTCGAGATGAGCAAAGCGCCTTTGATGAGGAAAATGGCGCGCTCGCAAACCTGCACCAAGTGAGCGAACTCAAGCGAACTCAACAGGAGGCGTTGAATCGACCCATCGGTTGGTCAGATGCAAACAGAAGCGCCGTTGCTCTGCCGATAGGCGATGCCAAACAGCTGTTCCTCAAGGCAGTGAGCGAGAATCCATTTGCCGCAAGCCCGGGCGCCCCAGACACCGGAGCTGGCGGAGCAGGAGGCGCGGCAACCGGATCGGCAGAAACGTTGCCGACCGTACCTGACGCAGCGGCACCGGCTCCTGAAGGCGCTCCGACGACTGCCCCGACAAGCGCAGGCACTGCATCAGCTCAAACGACCCCAGCGCCCGCGCCACAAGCACCCCAGCCGACCGGCAGTGCCGCCATCAAGCCGAGTTCAGTGCCGTCGCAGGTTTCTACGACACCTCCCCCGTCACAAGCACCCGCACCGAGTGCCCCGCCAAAACCTTCCGAGGCACCCCAGGTACCGAGCACCCCAGCGCCCACCGCACCCCAACCCAGCGGTAAAGAGTGACGATGAAATGGGCTTCGGTGCGTCAGCTGCGCGCAGCTTGGGTATGTGCCCTGCTGCTCGGCGGATTTTGCCAAGAAGCTAATGCTGCGCCCACCACGCTGAGCACGCTCGGGGCCGCACCGGGAGATCGCACCGAGCAGCTTCCCAAGCGCTTGCAAGGCGTCGGCGTCGCGGAGCGCCTCGACCAACGCCTGCCACTCGAGCTCACTTTTCACGATGAGACCGGCCGTGCGGTAAAGCTTCAGGATTATTTCCGAGGTGATGTCCCCGTGGTCATCACTCTCAACTACTCCAATTGCCCCATGCTCTGCAGCTTGGTGCTCACTGGCTTCGCGGAAGGCTTGAAGTCCGTCGATTGGCAGCTCGGCCGCGATTATCGCGTTGTGACCGTGAGCTTGGATCCCACGGAAACTCAGGCGCACGCTTTTGGAAGCAAGAAGCGCTACCTCAAGCAGTACGGCCGCGGGGGCACCGAAGCAAAGAATGGCTGGCACTTCCTCACAGGCAGTGAAGCGCACATCCGTGCACTGGCCCGAGCGATTGGATTTTCCTACAATTACAACGAAGCGCGCAAAGAGTATGTGCATCCCGCGTCAGTCGCGCTTGCCACCCCTTCAGGGCATATCGCACGCTATTTGTATGGGATCGAATATCCAGCCAAAACCCTGAGCCTGGCACTCGTTGAGGCTTCGCAGGGAAAAATTGGCTCAACTTTAGATCACCTCGTTCTTTACTGCTTCCACTATGACGCTTCGGAAGGACGCTACGCTCCTGTCGCGCGCAACATCATGAAAGTGGGTGGTGCCGGCACCGTCTTGGGTCTAGGCGCCTTCCTCGGGTTGATGTGGCGTTCCGAAAGAAAAAGAAAGCCTAGAGCAGCATGATGGCCAACCAACTTTTCCACTGCCTGAGCTCCCTTGCAGCCCCGCCCAAGCTGCCGGATTCGCCGTTCTTTCTGATGCCACCACAGGCTTCGACCATCTCCGGTGAGATCGACTGGCTTTTCAACGTCATCTTGTGGATTTGCAGCATCGTGACCATTGGCGTCATCATTGCCATGGCGTACTTCGTCAAGAAATACGGCGCAAAATCACGTATCGCCAACGAGAAGGCTGAGAAAACGAGCGAGCACAACACCACCCTGGAAATCGCGTGGTCGGTGATCCCGCTGGTGATTACGATTGCTTTCTTCGTATGGGGATTCAAGGGTTACGTGAACCTGCGGACGATCCCGCGCGATTCATTAGAAGTTCAGGTCACGGCGCAGAAGTGGTCCTGGCTATTCGAGCACAGTGGTTTTGCCTCGGCCGAGCTCCATGTTCCAGTGAACACCAAAGTGCGAGTGATTATCCGTTCGACGGACGTGCTCCACGCCCTTTGGATCCCGGCCTTCCGGACCAAGATGGATGCGGTCCCCGGGCGCTACACTGATCTCTGGTTCGAAGCCACTCAGACCGGCACCTTCCCGATCCACTGCGCCGAATATTGCGGCCGCAGCCACTCGGACATGTGGAGCCAGGTGGTGGTTCATACCCAAGCCGATTTTGAAGCCTGGAAGAAGGCAGAGCAGGACAAGAACGACAACACGCCCCCCGTCGCGCTTGGTGCAAAGCTCGCTCAGGAGCGCGGCTGCTTCAGCTGCCACAGCATTGATGGTTCTCCCAAAGTGGGCCCAAGTTGGAAGGGGTTGTTTGGTAGCCGAGAATCTTATTCGGATGGCACGACACTCGTCATTGACGAAAATCACCTCAAAGAATCGATTGAAGATCCCCAAGCCAAGATCCGGGGTGGCTTTCCACCCTCCATGCCCACCTTCAAAGGGCAGCTCAATGACAAGCAGATCACCGGGCTGGTCGAGTACATCAAGAGCCTGAAGTAGGAGTCCACGCGATGGCAACTACCACCACTACAGATTTCGTCAGTCCTGAGCCAAGCACGACGGACAACTACCTGAATAACGAGAAGGGGCTCCTTTCCTGGCTCCTCACGCTCGATCACAAGCGCATCGGCGTGATGTACCTGTTCAGTGTGTTGGCATCCTTTGCGCTGGGAGGCACCTTCGCATTGCTCATTCGTGCCGAGCTGTGGACGCCAGGGCCAACGCTGCCCGGTGTCACGGCTGACATGTACAATCAGTTTTTCACGCTACACGGCGCCATCATGGTGTTTCTAGTGATCATTCCAGGGATCCCGGCGGCTCTTGGCAACATCATCTTGCCGCTGCAATTGGGTGCCAAGGATGTGGCATTCCCGCGCCTCAACTTAATGAGCTACCATGTGTGGATCCTCGGAGCTTGCTTCATGCTGCTCTCGCTGGTGCTGGGCGCCGCCGACACGGGTTGGACGTTCTACACGCCTTACAGCACCATGACCGAAACGGCGGTTATCCCCGCGGCTTTCGGAGCCTTTGTGCTCGGTTTCTCTTCGATTTTCACCGGGCTCAACTTCATCGTCACCATCCACAAGTTACGCCCCAAGGGCATGACTTGGTTCCGGATGCCGCTCTTCGTTTGGGCGCTGTATTCAACGGCGCTCATTCAGGTGCTAGCCACGCCCGTGATTGCCATCACGCTCTTGATGCTGATTGTCGAACGCACTTTTGGCATCGGGATCTTTGATCCTGCGCTCGGTGGTGATCCGGTGCTGTTTGAGCATTTCTTCTGGTTCTATTCGCACCCTGCCGTTTACATCATGATCGTGCCCGCATTTGGCGTGATCAGCGAGATTATCCCTGTTTTTTCGCGCAAGCCGATCTTTGGTTACAAGTTCATCGCGCTCAGCAGCGTGGCGATCGCGATCTTGGGCTTTTTGGTTTGGGGCCACCACATGTTCACGAGCGGCCAGTCAGTCCTCGCGGGCACCATCTTCAGCGCCATCACGTTCCTGATCGCCATCCCCACGGCCATCAAGACGTTCAACTGGATCTCGACGATGTACAAGGGCCGAATCCACCTAGAAACACCCATGCTGTATGCGTTGGCGTTCTTGTGGGTGTTCACGATCGGCGGCGTTACCGGCATGTTCCTCGCCGTGATGAGCGTGGATGTGCACCTCCACGACACGTACTTCGTCGTCGCGCACTTCCACTACGTGATGATGGGCGGCT
>CAZSUA010000099.1:0-16612 GCA_964609655.1 uncultured Polyangiaceae bacterium
CGCTGGTGACGGCCACGTTGCCGCCATGCAGCTCACTCAGCTTGCGCGCCAGCGACAGCCCGATGCCGGCGCCACCCTGCCGGCGCCGCTCGGAACCTTCGACCTGATAGAAGCGGTCGAAAATTCGCCCTAGCTCCTCGCTCGGGATGCCCGGACCGCTGTCTTCGACGTCGACGCGGCAGCTGGTTTCATCGCGCCAAACGCGCACAGCGACGCGGCCCGCGTCGGGCGTGAACTTCAACGCGTTACCGACCAGGTTGGTCAAGACGATCTCGAGCCGGTGCGGATCACCGAAAATCATCAGCTCCCCCGGCGCAGTCTCGAGCTCGAGCGTCATGCCACGCGCTTCGGCGGCGGGCCGCGAAACCTCGACCACGCGCGTGACCACCTCGTTCAAATCCAGCTCGGCGACGTGCAGGCGCAGCCCACCGACGTCGAGCCGCGCCAGGTCGAGCAAATCGTCGATCAACCGCAGTAGCCGGTGCGCGTTGCGGCGAATCACCAACAGCGCGGGCCGCGCGTCATTGGCCAGGCCGCGCGAGAGCAAGTCTTCGACTGGGGTCAAGATCAACGTGAGTGGCGTGCGCAGCTCGTGCGAGACGTTGGCGAAGAACTCATTCTTCAAGCGGTCGAGCTCCTGCAAGCGATTGAGCGTCGAGCTGAGCTCGGCCGACGTTTTCGCTAGATCGGAGCGAGCCTCGTACTCGCGCTTGGCGGCTTTGTAGCGAATCGTACCCGCAGCCACGACGATCACGCTCGTCAGGCTCAGAAAGTAGAGATTGTTGAAGAAAGCCGCAACCTTGACGTCGCCGCTCAACAGCTGAGGCAAGGCCGGAAGCAACCACATCAGCACGATCAGGCCACTGACGTAAAGAAAGTGCTGCCAGCGCCACGTGTAAAGGACGGCCATGGCCAGCGAGCACAGATTGAGGCCGGCGTAATAAGGCGTAGTCCCAGCGTCGAGCCGCAAGATCATCGCTTCGACGCCAGCGGCACACAGGATTACCGCCCCCGCTCCAAGCGGCACAGGATGTCGGATCGCGATCGGCAGATACGAGGCGGCCAGCACGGCCAGGGCGATCGCACTGGCCACCAAACGGATGACCAAGAATTCGCCCACCCTGTCTGGAACCGTCAGTAGATCGAGCGCGAAACCCGCGGGCATCAACGCGGCCGCCAAAACGTACCCCAAGCGGGCGCCCGCGAGGTTCGACTCCGCGAGCCACTCTTCGAAGCCGCGATCCTGAGACAGTCTTTGGCTCCTTTACTTCCAGATCCGTAGAAACAGATTCACGCCGCTCGCCTCGGCATCGACTTCAACCCGCTTCGGTTGAGGTTGCAGGGCGCGACCAAACTCTTCGAGCTCAGCCGGGGTCCGGTGAATCAAGAACCAGTCCAGTAGGTACTCCATCGTATAGCGCGTCGGATTGTGACTGCCGACATTGCCCACGCAGAGGTGCCCACCCGGTCCGAGGGCATCGTAGAGGCCACCAAGTAGCGCCGAAAAGCTCCGATCGTTCAGGTAGTCGAAGAGTCCAGCACTGTAGATCAGGTCGCGCTCGCCGAGCGCGTCCTTGAGCTTTTTGGCACCGAGCAGCCGGCGCACCGATTCACGAATGAAGTGGAGTTTGACACCCGTCTTGGCTGCGAGTGGCGACAACGTTCGCTCGCAGTAGACGAGCACGCGCTCTTCCTGATCGATCAAGGCCACCTCCAGGTGCTTGCCGAGCTCGGGGCTCCGATCCAGCAACACCCCAAGTTCCCGAGCGGGCCCGCAGCCAATGCTGGCGAGCCGCACGTGACCCCGCGCCTCGACCGCTGCGCGAATTCGCTCGCACAAGTAGTCGAGTCGGTTGACGTTGGCCTGCGCCGCGCCCTCCTGGGTTGCGTACAGATTCATCGCTTTGGCGAAGAGCGAGTCGCCTTCAGCATGATCGCGGTACAGCATGTTCATCATCTCATAGTCACCCGCGTAGCCCAGCGGCTTCGTGTAGGCCCGCTTCATGAAAGGAGACTGAAGAATCAGGTGATGAAGCTCCGCCTTGTAGTATTTTCGGCAGCTTGAGTGCTGGTCCTCGCGCAAGCCAGACACGAGCTGTTTCAGCTCTCGGGACGCAAGGTTCATGCTCTCTACCACGCGCGGCCCGATTTCTTCGAGGTAGGTCTTCAGGGTTTGCTGGCGGGTAAACAGATCGATGTTGTCGAGCGCGCGTTCCTCGAAATCGAGAAACGCTCTCAGCTTTTCGAGCGCCGAACGCTGATCGTTCACCCAGACTTTAAAGTCGTTGGGAATGACGTCGTCCTGCAGATCGAGAACCGCGTCCAATCGCTCAGAAAAGCTGTACCGCGTCCCGAGCCGATAGAGTTCCGAAAAGTCAACGGTGCTCGACTGCAGCTCGATACCCAACACCAGGTCGTTGCCACGCTCGGCGATTCGGCGGACGTTAGCGTCGCCCTCGTACAGGACGGAATCGCGGCAGACGATCCGCATGCGTTCGAGGCGGTCACCCGTGAGGACCAGCCCCGCTCGAGGCCCGGCGTCGGAGATGACCAGCGCAGCGCCGGTCAGCGAAAGATCTTCTACCCGCGTCTCGACCATACCGAGCGTCGCGTGGCGAGCCGTCGCCGCTAGCCCATCAAGCTGTAGCTCCTCGATCCGAACGCGCCGGGCGCGTAGTCGCCGCGCGCGTCGGGACTCCGAAGGTTGCGGGTCCGAGCGCGGAACAGCCGTACTCGATCGCAGGGAGTCCGCATCGCTGCTCTGTGGAAGGTCCTCATCCAGAGATATCGGCTCGACTTCGTTGGCGGTTTTGGCGATGACGATGCCCTCGAATGCGGCGTAGTCCGCAACTCCCGTAGCTGACACGCCCACGGGGAGGACTCCACAAGCTGTGATATCAACATCGCTCTCATGTGAAATCGGCGGCAGCGTATCCAGTTTAGGATTGTCCATGATGCGGGAAAGGAGACCACTCCGCATCGTGGCTGGCAATAGCCAATCTAAGCCCGAAAAGGGCCGACCGAAGCGCACGTGCGACGTTTGTCATACAGATGCCTGCGCTAACGGATTCGGGTTGAGGAGCCGGATTGATCGGTTGGTTGAGAATTGGGTAGCGCTTTCGTGACCTTGGGCGTTATCGTTTCGGTTAGGCGAGCTTTTAGTAACCCGAGGAACGGGAGATGACGGCCAGCATTCTGTTTGTAGACGACGACGAGGGGAATCTTGTTGTTTGCCAGGCGGTGTGCTCGGGGCCGTTTCGAGTCCTGACAGCTAATAACGCTGATGAAGCTCTAGTGCTGCTCGGCAACGAGGACGTCGGGGTGGTTGTCGCCGACCAGCGCATGCCCGGGAAGACGGGCGTTGCCCTCTTGGAGAAAGTCCAAAGCGAATATCCGGATGTGGTGCGCATCCTGATTACGGCTTATTCGGACCTCTCCGCAGCGATTGACGCCATCAACCGAGGCAAGGTCCATCGCTACCTGAAAAAGCCCTGGGAGCCCGAAGCGCTGCGGGCTGAACTCAAAAATGCCCTAGAAGTCTATGAAATGTCCAAGAAGTTGAGCGCGCTTGAGATTCGGCTTCGAGAGACGGAGCGCGTCTATGCACTGGGTGTCGTTGCCGCCGGTATCGGACACGAGCTGCGCAACCCTGCCAGTTGGATTCGAGATAACGTCGTGAGTGCACGCGCTGAGCTCACGCTGCTTGAGGCGTTGGTTCCCAATGAAGCCAAAACCCGCGGACACATCAAAGAGCTCGCCGACAGCTTGGAGGATGCGCACGCTGGGATCCTGCGGGTGCTGGACATTGTGCAGGGCATTGAGCTGCCGCTGCGCGCAAGCGGCGCCCTTACCGAGCAAGTTGACCTGAGCGATGTGCTGCGGCTGACCTTGAGATTGGTGCGGGCCGAAGTTAAGCGCTCTGCTGAACTTCAACTCGACGCGACGGCCGCGCCTCGCGTCTTGGGCTCAAGCACCAAGGTGGGTCAAGTGATTCTTAATTTGCTCGTCAATGCTATGCAGGCCGTGGCTGAGACACCGCGCGAGCGCCGGACGATTCGCGTCTCCTTGAGAAGTGAAGGTCCCTGGGCTTGCCTGGACGTTGCCGACAGTGGCCCCGGCATTCCGTTGGCCGAGCAAGCCCGCATTTTTGACCCTTTCTATACTACCAAGACCAATACGGGCTCTGGGCTAGGACTCGCCATCTCACGCGAAATCGCGACTGAGCTCGGCGGCAGCCTCGACGTCTCGACCGATGAGAAACTCGGCGGCGCCCTGTTCACGCTTCGCCTCCCTGCGCTGCAAAAGGTTTCGTTTTACGGCGCCACAAAGCAGTAGATCCTGCCCGCTCCCCCGCGCTGCAGGGTGTCCCCACACTCACCCTCATGGGCACCGTTCCACGAATTGCGGGGTGGGTCCGCGTCCATGTTCGGTCCAAGTCCATCCGCATGTCCGACGCCCGAAGCTCCTTCGGTTGAGGACCAGCTGCCGCAGGTACTGCCAATCTTCACGCTACCATCTGCGTTGCTTCCGGTCAGGATATCGTGCTCGTTCGGCGTCGGAGAGTCCTGCCACTGGCCGTTGATGCGATTTCCAGTGTTTGGCAACGCTGGTCAGCACCAGCCAAGCCGCCAAGGTTCCCGGTCGGGCTCTTCCCACTTGAAACAAAGAAGGTCATGAGTGGACTTGCGGGGCCTGAGCCGCCTGATCCCCCTAGGTTTCTGGCGCCACCCGTCGTCGACGCGGCTCCGCCAGATTGCGCTCCGCCAACGGGCGAACTGCCCCCTCCGCTCCTTCCCGTGCTGCCACCGGAACTTGGAGCGATCGCTCCCGAGCCTCCGCTGGCGGAGGGCGCCGACGACGGCTCCGCGCACGCGCTCCCCAACCAGCTGATCACGCAAACTAACCGAATGAATGTTGAGCGAAGCATCATTTTGACTCCCTGACGATGCGTCTTCCGGCGGCTAGCCTAGGCCTTCGGCGCCCACGAGGCGAGGGATCTCCCTCATTTTAAGCCCTTCAAGCGGAACGTCAAATCGACTAAGACCACGTCCCAGCGTTCTGCGTGACACCAGGATCAAGATTTTTAACCATGACTCAAACTGACACTGCTCCAAGTCCGACCGAGGAAATTGCGCCCCCTGCAGCTACGCATCGCAAGAGTGCGCGCTTTTGGGAGTGGCTTTGGCAGACGAAAGCCATGCGGAGTGTCCGCACGGGCGCAGGGCGAATGAGCCCCCAAGAAGTCTTGCTCGTCGACCAAGCGCGCGCGCTCTTGGATCTTGGTGAACGCGTGCGCGATCGCATTGCTTCCGTGAGCGCGGATTCGGTCGATACCACGGCACTGCTTCTGTTTCACAAAGCCGGCGTCACAGCACTCGCTGCCTTGCAGAAGCCCCATCAGAGTTTGGAAGACGCCTGGCTTGAGAAGCTCCCCATGATTGAGAGTGAGCTTCGGCTGGATGAAACAGCTCGGCTTCGCGCGAGCCAGCTTTTCCCGAAAGACTTGCCTCTGGATCCGGCGATCGCCCCTGGCCAAATCAAGAGCGATCTGGAGCTACTGCAGCAGCTGGTGAGTAGCTTAATTCTAGGGCTCCAGGGCCCCGAACGGGAGCTCCGCTTTCTACGTTGGATGCGCGTCTTGCGCGTGAGCGCTCTCACCATTCTCGTGAGCGGTCTGGCAGTGGCAGCCATCATGGGTTTCACTAAGCTCACCGCGCCCCGTGATGTGTTGGTGGGTATCAAGCCGCAGACGAGCAGCAGCTATCCCGAGGATCTGGCCAAGGCTGGGATCTTATTCCACACCAATCAGCAGTTGAATCCGTGGGCAATGTTCGATTTGGGCGCCGCCCAGTCGCTCTCCGGCCTCGAAGTTCAGAACCGAGGAGATGGGGTCGGCGATCGCGCTATCCCGCTGGTTGCTGAAGTCAGCGTCGATCAAAAACAATGGACCCAGGTTGCCCGCCGGGACCAAGCGTTTGAGAACTGGAAGGCGAGCTTCGGCCCGATCAATGCACGGTACCTGCGGTTAACGGCCAAAAAGACCACCTTCCTGCACCTGGTTTACGTCAAGGCTTATTGAATCGAAGCTCAAAACGATTTCGCCACGCCGAGCGCCGCTCCTAACGAAAGCTCGGTTCGGTCATCCACCGACCAAAACGCCGGTATCGCGTCCAGGCTGAGTTCCCAATCATCTGCCAGCTCATAGCCTAGCCCGAGGCTGCTTCGCAGATAGGGGCCGTTCTTGGGCAGGTACCCAATTCCAAAACGGATCGGCAGCTTCAGGTTTCCAGAAAGGGGTGCCTCGTAGCTGAGCAGGGCATACAGCAATGTGTTGTGCACCCGTTTGCCGGCTGGCCCTTTCAGATTGGCGTAGCCCAAGTACGGCCCGACGCTCCACGCGGGAGTGAATCGGTAATCGAGCCTTACCCCAAGAAGTCCCGTGAAAAACGGACCGGAGCCCACTCCGAACGCGGGCTCCGCTTGCACGCCAAGTCGATAGACAGGTGCGGACACTGGTTCAGGCTGGGCTGCAAGAGGCAGCTGCGAGGGTGGGATGAGCGACAGCTTGGCCAGGAAAAGCGTGGCAATGGCGAGGTTCATCATGGCGTACTCGGGATTCTTGTGGGGGCAGTGTGAGAAATGAAACGCTCGACCGCGGCTATCAAGAGCTCCGCGTAGGCGCTGTTGTGAGCGTCAAAGGCTGGGTCTTCAAAAACTAACGAGAGATTGTAGCGCGCACGGTCTCGGGCTGAAGTGCGGGAAAAATGGCGGCGCTCTTGCCCGTGCTGCGACCACGCTTCGAAACCAAGCGCCGCCCAAGCTCTCTCAGCACGTCCGCGAAGCTCAGAAGCACCCAGCGGGGCAGCATGGCAAAGCTGGCACTGATCCCGACTTGCCGTGAAGCTGTGATCGGCTCCGCGCTTAAGGCCGCCGGTATCGCCCCCGTGGCAGAGCAAGCAGCCCCGTCCTTGATCGCGGTGCGCCGTGGGCCCCGCCAGAGGTTCACCTGTGATGGGTTCAAATCCACCGCTTCCCGCCCAAATCGAGGCCGCCGAGGCCGACGGGTACTCCTCACGCGAGCCCGCACTGTGACACGAAACGCACACTTGGCTCGAGCCGAGACCCAGCACGGGAAACCCTTCCGTTTTCACAGCACGCAGCAGGTGCGGGAGCTTGGAGTCGGAGTGCACCGCGTGACAAGTGACACAGGTGAGGCCACTCACACGAACCTGAGGTGGAGGATCACGGAGCGGTGCATCGACCGTTTGCGTGTGCAAAAAGCCTGTAGTGGTATGACAGCGTGCGCACGGAACGTTTTGCATACGGGCATCCGTTGGCGGCTTGGCCATCGCCGTTTCGCTCCAGGCTTGGTGATGCCCATATTCGGGAGGCGAATCATGACACACCGCGCACACCGCGCTGCGCACGATCCCCCAGCGCGCTGTTGCCTCGGGGATCGCTCCCGGACCATGACAACCGAGACACCCCACATGGCTCACACGTTCTAAATCTCGCGGCAGCACGTCCGCGCTCGTCAGCGCAAATTCCGTTAACCCGAGCTCTCGTCTCACTTGCCCCGATCCGCCATCATCGAGCTCCGCCTCACCTTGCGTGTGGCACCCAACGGCACAGGCCCGTTCCGCCACCGGGACAATATCCAACGCTTTTGCCATCGGGTTACTCTCAAAAGATTTCACGACTTCGGTGTGACATCCTGAGCGTCCGCAATCTAACGGCATCGAGTCCAGGCGCGCTGCGTGAACGCGGAGGCCTCGGCCAGCGTCATCACGCAACTCGAAGTTTCCCGGCATATCCGCGAGAAAACTCGAGAAGCCATCGCCCACGCCCAACTCGGCGTGGCTCCCGGGCGGACGTTTCAGGAGCTGCCAACCGCCTCCACCCAGCTGCAACGTGTGATTCACCGCGACATTCGGCAGGCCAGAGGCTCGAGCCGCTGCGCTCAGCGTTGTGGTGGCGTTTCCGAGCTCGTTTCCAGTTGGGCTGAGCAGTGTTGCCCGCACACTGAGCTTCTGCTGGGTTCTCGGGGAGATCGGCACAATCCCCCAAGGCAGCTCTGCCCCCAGTACCGACTTTAGGCTTGGCATCCGACCGCTCAACTCATTGCCCCACGACTCCGTGAGCTTTCCGCTCGGCAGGGCGCGTTGTTGCCAGCGGATGCGACTTTCCTCTGGCACGGCACAATTGGGTACTGCTTTCAGTCGAAAGCTCTCGCCAAACCCAACCTCCGCACGATCCCGGACAATTTGTAGGCGGGGAACCAACTCTGCTCGCAGCAGCCGAGGCATTGCGCCAGCTGGCGGAGCTTTCAGATTGACCGGGCACGCACCAGCAGCTTGCACCGTTACCTGACGACTCCCTTCCTGAATGTGGAGCCGCCACGTGTCATCGAACACCTGATACCCGACGACGTTCGCTTCCGGACTCACCTCGATTCGGTCTGGAACGTCCATGCCCTTCGCTCTGAGTAGGAGCCACCAACCGTTCGTTTCGGGGGGCTGTGCTAAAGGAGCCATTTTTCCGGTGTTTTCTGCTACTTTTCTCCCCGATTCTGGCGTGCAGGCTCCAAAGCGACAGCTCTCCCCCGCCCCACAATCCGTGTCCAGCCAGCATTCCGCGACCGCGACCGCTGGCACGCAAACATCTGACGCGCACACGGCGCCCGAGGGGCAAGCGGCTAGCGTCTTTCCACAGGGTGCCCCGAGACTGGTAGCTTGGGTCACGCGAGTACAGATCCGCTCCGCGTTGGGCAAAGCTTCAAACCGACAATTCCAGAATTGTGCTCCAGCTGCGTCGGGGTGATCGGGATCGAAATTGACACACAAACGTTCGCTTGTGTTCCTGCGCTGTCCACACAACCAGGTAGCGTCCGGAAGCGTGCGAGAGCTAACAGCAGAACCACCCGCATCCCGGCACACCACCGCGCCGTTCTGATCGGCACAGCTCCACTCCGCTGCATCAGGCAAACGTGGATGTTTCTGAACGCAGCTCGCACCCTGACATAAGAAGCGCCCAACCCCGGAAAATCTGGGCAAACAGCGGCGTTCTTGACCACGCCCAACGCAGCGCAGCTGCGGCGAGTCCAAGAGCCAGGGCAGCGGGCGCGCCTCGGCAAGCGGCGCCTCCCCGCCAACCGCGCCCCAACACACTCTCACATCACCCACATCCCGACACAGCCCAGGACGATCACCAGTTGGCGCGAGCAAGCCTCGAGCAGATTCTCTCAGGTTAACGCTTAACACGGCAGCGCTCTTCTTCAATTTCGATTGGCAGCCCATGAGTAAACAAGCAAACCCCGCGCTCAACGTCGCGAGCCGCCATCTCCCACTCAAACGCTTCGCGCGCGACGCCGTGCCCACAGCCCACCGAGCAAAAGAGCGAACCCCAACACTTCGGCTCGGGGAGCCCTCCCGAAAGCGATGGCGCAACCTTGAAAGAAAGGTGGCTTCACCGTTTTGGTGCAGACAACGCGGTCGCCACTGGCAGAAACCTTACCCGTGAGATCGCGAACTAGCGCCGCAAAACACACGTTTCCCAGGCCATCTTCGATGCGCTGTGAGACTTCGACCCGCCCGTTCGAGGGGAAGCTGCGCGTGAGCACGGGGACCGGTGACTCACTGGAGTTGGGCTTCGTCTGAAAGACCACCAATGTCAGATCTTGGTTTGAAGTTTCGTCGCTCGGCTGCCCAAGCTTCAACTCAAACACAAATCTATCCTGAACGGTTTCGGCGCAGCCGTCTTGATCACGCTCCAAACGGTAGTGCACACTCTCGATACCGGGGAAGTCAGGCGGCGCGTTATCGCTCTGATTGCCAACGCTGAAATTCACCTTCAGGCTCTTGCCCCGACTTGCGCTGCCGATGCCGCGGAGGGCTGGCCATTCCACGACATACTGCATGCCAAGCTTCAAGAATCCAGCGGGATCCAACGAGAGCAGGCCTTCACTCGGGTTGAAGCTACCGAGGGCTTCCCGACGCTCCCCGCCGATCTCTTCCAGCACGACCGGCTCGGCATCGTATTCGGCAGAAGCAAAGTAGTGCGCGCTCAAGATGGCGTTCAGGGGCACCCCCGCGGAACCGTACGCTGGAAAACCTTCCAACGCGTCGGGCTTCGCGCAACTCTGCGCGTGCACGGGCTCTGCGACCAGCCAAAATGCAATGGTGATTGCCCCCAACACGAGGCCGTGGCTTAGGGCTTGCACATCACCTCGTCGCAACGCCCCACCATTTCGCCACTATCGCCATCGCGGTCGAGATCGTGCGAATCGAGGCAGCAATAGCCATTATCAATGCAACACTGCTCAAGTTCCGGCGAATCCTGAAACCTGAGGGCCACATCGCGACATTCACGGGGCACCCGCTGCTCCTTGCAAAAACTGAAGGCTTTGCCATCAGCCGCGCAGCTTTCAACACCCCAATACGTGCAATAGGAAATCTGACACACCCGTTCGCTTCCGGGGAGGCAGGCTTCGCAACGTTTGGGGCAATCACTCATCTTGCCGGCAACACAGTATTGAAAACCGCCCTCTGCACAGGCGAGCGCCCGAACATCGTCGATTCGACCGTTGCAATCATCATCCACACCGTTACAGGTTTCTTCAGATGGCACGCAGGCAATCGCAGTGGGCGTTGGGGTAGGCGAAGTGGTGGTGGTGGTCGGAGGGGGCGTTGGCGAAGAAGTTGCGGATGTGCGCTGATCCGGCACGGAGCTTCCGACGCTGCCCTCTGGCACATCAAACGGATCGAGTGGCGTCCTCCCGCAACCTGCACCTGGCAACGCGGATGCCAAGAGGAATGCGCTGGCAAGATATTTGAAACGTTGAGTCATCCGAAAACACCTGGGAACGAGGCTTGGCTGGGAGGGGCAGAGCCAGCCTAGCAGGCCTGTGCTGCATTTTGTGTGCTCCACGAAACGGGCCAAAACACTCGCAAAAACCGCAACTCGGCACACCGAGTGCGACTCCGTTGACTACCCGAGCGTCAACGAAAGTACACACTCCGGAGGGCCGCCTCAGCAGACTTCAGTACCCGAATCCAAATGTCAGCCCGACAAACGGCTGCCAGGCAGACTTCGGCACACTGAGCTCAAGCGCGTGCGGCAGATAAGCTGAACCTGCCTGCAAATCGCCCACCAGTTCAAACGAATTGGACAAAGGACAAATGGCGCGCAGGAAGAGCGAGCCCTCCGCGCCTGCCGTCTCTGCATTGCGCGTGCCCGTTCCCTCAAACTTGAAGCCCGGATCATCGGCTGCCACTTGCAGCTCTGCCATGCCCGCGCCAACTCCGTATTGAAACAAAAGCGGCCCCGAGCGCAACGCAAACAACTGCAGTTTCACGCGCAAGTGGGCCATTTCGGTGCCTGAATCGTGGTGCCAAAGCCCATTCCCCGTGCCGCAGCTCTCCAAAGAAAGGGGTGCCCATGGTGTGCCTTCCATGCAGACCTCAGGCCTGCCGCCAAGATTTGCCGACGAAGCGCCACCCCTCAAGTTGATGTACTGATGCGGCGTAGATTGAGCGGCGTTCTTCGCCTCCCCACTATCCGCGGGTGTTTCAGCGGCAACCGCAGACAGCCCCAGGCTGAAAACCGCTAGACTGCTCGTCAGGCATACAACTGAGTTCAAGCGAAGCGCAGACACAAGCGCCATTCTACTCATGCGTTCTGGCGCGTTGCAAACGCACCGGATTTCTGGATATTTCCCCTTTTGGCATTGCCGCCACTGGACACTGCCGCTAGGTTTCCGGGCGCGACGCTCGGCTTTCGTCGTTCGATGATGATTGGCACGGAAGCCGCCTTACACTAGGTGAACATGCCTCTGCCCCGCGCCTTTGCGCCCGCTCTCGTCATCCCTTGGCTGCTCTATGCGAGCGTAGCTCTGCCCGAACCGAGGGAGGCTGCGCTACCAAGCCCAGCACCGACCGTAGAGCTCGGGACAGGTTCCACACCTGAATCACCGGCGCCGACCGAGAGCGTACCGCCAGCTTCCGGTTACAGCACTCCGATAACACCAGGTTACACCTACGTGCCCCCGATCCAGCTCAGCGCTGGGCACCCCGCGGCTCTGCCGAGCCCGGAGCTGCCCACCCCGCAGGCGCGCGAGCGCGCGGAGAATGCGCAGGTGGATCGCGTGATCCTCATGCCCACCGCCGAAACGCATCCGCGCGGCACGCTCTTCTTCTCAAGTTACGAAATCATCCTGCTTCAGGCGGGCTACGCGCTGACCGACGAGACGCAAATCAGCCTCACCCTGACACCCCCCGTTGGCAAGGATAAGGTTGTTCCCCTCGACGTCACCTTGAAAACAGTGGTGTTGCGCCAGCCGCGAGTGCGGCTTGCTGCCTACGGCTCCGCGAGTGGCGTGGCGGGCTTGAAGGAGGGCACGGCACTTTTGGGGCGCGTGGGCGCAACCTTTCAGGGTTGTTTTGACATCACGTGCGGTTCGAGCGTGAGCGTCGCTTCAACCCTGTTATTGCTTGGCCCGGCACTGATCTCCGCCGATGGAGTCGGCGTGATCTTGAAGGTGAGTGACACCGTCGATTGGCTGTTCGAAGTTGATAGCCTGGTGCCGCTCGGGCGCGAAGCAGGGATCTACAACGGCATCAGTGGCGGCACGGGCGTACGGCTTTCTGGGGAGCACCTTGGGCTCGATATAACCCTGCTGGCTCCGCTCGATCGAACAGCAAAGGGCATTCCAGTCGTCCCTTTCTTAGCCGGCACTTACCGGGAGAACTTGCTCGAATAGGCTTTCTCCGGAGCCAGCGGTAAGGCTCCCCGAGTTGAGTGTTCGGGAAACCCTTGGTTTGATCGGTAGGTGATCGAAATTGCTCCATGTCGAGCTGACGCCTAGCGAGCCGCCCTTTTTGTTCCTTGGAAGGTAGTAAGCATGCTTACTACCTTGTGTGACTTTGAGATGGAGGTCACCAACAAGTTTGAGAGCACTCGAGGCTTTCGTTCTGCTGCTCGCCGCCGGTGGCAGCTGCTCGATGACATCAAGGTCTTCTGCGGATGAAGGTCTCAACCTTGGCCGGGAGTGGTGCCGATTTTCCACGGCGCCTCACCCAAGAAACACTCAAGATCTATGCCGTTGGATCAGGGTTTTTAGCCCAGCCTTGCGCTTCCCGCTCTGGGCACTTACTCCAAGCGGCTCAATTGGAGGTTTTTCCGATGGACCCAGAATTTTGGAAAGAGCGCTGGCAAAACCAACAGATCGGCTTCCATGAAGGCAAGCCGAACGCGCTCTTGATCGAATTCGGTGAGAAGCTGCTGCCCGAACCGTCCCAGCTCGCTCCCAGCGTTCTGGTCCCGCTGTGCGGAAAGGCTCAAGATCTGCTGTGGCTGAGCGATTGCGGCTTCGAGGTGACTGGCATTGAGTTGGTGGAGAGCGCCGCTCAGGCGTTCTTCGAAGAAAACGCGCTCAGCTTCAAGCGGGAGAATTGGCACGGTCAGCCAAGCCTGGTCGCAGGAAAGATTCGCATCGTCGTGGCGGATGTTTTTGCACTCGACGCGCTGCCCTCGGGGATCTTCGATGCGGTCTACGACCGTGCCGCGTTGGTGGCGCTGCAGCCGGAGGTTCGGGAGCGCTACGTGGCGGAGTTGCTACGCTGGCTCAAGCCAGAAGCGCGGCTGCTGATTCTTACGTTTGTTTACGATCAAACGAGCATGGCAGGTCCGCCTTTCAGCGTGAGCGATGCCCAGTTGCTCGCTTTATACGACGCGAGTGCCCATTTAGAGCTGCTGCGCGCGCAAAACATTCTTGATCAGGAACCTCGTTTCAAAGAGCGCGGCCTCACGGCCCTCGCGGAGAAAGCCTGGCTGGTGAAGCTGCGTGCTAAAGGCTAACGCTTTCAGTTTAAATCCCGATGAGCTGGAGACTTTGGGGCTCAAGCCCTCAGTCTTTGCAGCCCTCCAGCGCCCTTGGCGCTGGGAGCCTACCGGCCCCGTGCTGGCGAGTGGCGCACGCGCGATTTTGAGTGAGCTCGGCTGCGAACTACCGGAACTGATTTCGGGTGATCCCTCGACCGATGGTGCCACCAAGTTACTCTTGGATCTCGGCGGCGAACGCATTGAAGCGGTGCACATGCCACGCGCTGTAGGCAATGGCCGGGTCACGCTTTGCCTTTCGAGCCAAGTGGGTTGCGCCATGGGCTGCCGTTTCTGCGCTACGGCCAGCATGGGCTTTCGACGCCAGCTTTCAGCGGGAGAGATCGTCGCACAGGTGTTGAGCGTGGTGCGCGCGCTCGGCCCCCGCCATCCGGGCGATTTGACGCTGGTTTTCATGGGCATGGGCGAGCCGCTACACAATCTTCCGGAGGTCAGCAAGGCCATCGCCATCTTGTGTGACCCCCTTGGTATGGGCATGTCGCCACGCCGGATCACGGTGTCCACCTCGGGGTTAGTACCAGAGATCGGTGAGCTTGGGCGTCTTGCGGTGAAGCCGCTCTTAGCCGTGAGCCTGAACGCCACCACGGATGAGATTCGCTCGGATTTGATGCCGATCGGGCGTCGTTACCCACTCGTCGAACTTGCTCTGGCACTCCACAATTTTCCGCTGCGCCCCCGCGAACGCATCACGCTGGAATACGTGTTGCTCGCTGGCATCAACGATTCGCCGGAGGATGCCGTGCGCCTAGCAGCATTCGCAGAGCCGCTTCCGTGCCACATCAATCTGATCCCGTTCAACGAACACGCCCACGCTCCATTTCGTGCTCCCAGTGAGCAGCGCACGGACGAGTTTTTCCGAAAAGTGGTTGCTGCGGGCTCCACGCTCGTCACCGTCCGACACTCTCGGGGGCGCGATGTTCAGGGGGCCTGCGGACAGTTGGTACAGCTGCAACCTGCCCTCAACCGAACTCGGGCCCCCCAACTCGCTTGATTCGGCCTATTCTATCCGTTCGATTGTCTTATGCTCTTCAGGGTTCGCGCAGAACGAGGCGTTCCTTGAAGTACTCTGCGAGCGAAATACACGTCCAAAACTGCTGTCGCTCCTACATTGACCGCGTAGAGGGAAAAGTCTTCCTCGGTTTGCATCTCAACAACATGGCCGTCTCGCGGCAGCCGCATTGAGAAATGTTGCCCGCTGTAGGCGACGGGTAGCACCTCATTTGTAGGTCGTTCGTCCTTCGCTAAACAGCTGGGACAGCACGCAAGAAAGAGCGCGAGATAACTTAACGCCCGAATCTTGGTGCACCCTGGGCATTGCGCTTTGGCTCATTCAGAAGAACGTCTGGGTCAGCACTCATCCGTGGAACGACTATTGCGGGAGTTTTCACTTTTGAAAGCACAAAGTGCGATCTGTCAGATGCTGCGCTGGCCCCTGGGCTTGCGATATTCGATGGGCGCGCAAGCTGCGATGGTCATCGCCACAGAAAACCCCGTGAGACTCCTTCTGCTGATTCTGCTCTCCGTGGAAAGGCCCCGAACTACTGAGGTGAACACGGAGCTGCGCTCGCCACGTCCGTCCCGGCGCCGTTGGCGACGCACGGGGAGCCGTACTCTACGCCATCGCAGCCACACACAGGCGCTACCACTGGCTCAGCGGGTTCGGCTGCCGGCTTGATCGTCAGACATAACTGGGGCCGCTTTTTGCAGATGCCTGACGCATCGGGCAGAAGGCAGGCGCCAACCGCGCCAAAGCTGCAGAACCTATCCGCTTCACACGCAAGCCCGGCGAGGCCGCCGCACATGGGGCAAGCCACTTCAGTGCAAAGCAAGAGCCCGCTGGAACAGCTGCACGTGTTGCATCCGTCTAGAGAAGGGATACCTGTGGTTCCGTCTACGAAACTGAACAACCCCAGCTTACAGGCGCCGGAACCACCGGGCCCGGCACCTCCGCCCGAAAGCGCGCCCCCGCTCGCGACCATTCCCGCGGCGCCCCCGCTTGCGACTAAGCTCCCGCCCATTCCGCCTGCGGCTCCGCCCGTTCCACCCACGCCGGCTGCTCTTCCCGCCGCGCCGCCACTGGAGCTCTCGCCCGCCTTAGAGAGCGCGCCGCCCAATGGGCTGCCGCCTGCCGTCGGCGACCCGCCCAACGAGCCCGTCGCACCAGCACTTATTCCAACAGGTCCGTCGGTGCTGCCGCAAGCGGCAACGACGCTCACGGAAGAGGCGATCCCCGCAAGGCTCACCAGAAGGAAGTTGCTTCGGCGCACGAGGCTGAGCTTAGCCCAGGATGATGCCTTGACGGAAGTCTAGTGAGCGCGCGATCTCCGGGACGGGAAGATCCCCTGGGCATTCGATATTCGATGGCCGCGCAAGGTGCTACTTGGGCGATTTATCGGTTCCCTGAGCGCTCGTTTAGCCCTCCAAGAATCCTTCCCAGGGATGATCTTTTAGCTCCTCCCGGGTGATGTAAGTCGAGAGCCCGAAGGTATCACGCGAAGGCATGCTGTTGACGACTATTTCCTCGGGAGAAGCCCACTCAGATTCACATTCTTCGCAGAGCACGTACATCACACCGGAAGCTCTATCGCGCGCGATGATGAGCCGGCCCTGACGGCAAACCCGACAGAAGCCAACGCAGGCAACTTGCTTCATGGTTCCGGAGGAGGCCATCCATTGCCTGGAAATGCCGTGATAATCTTGTTGTTGCCACGCTGGG
>CAZSUA010000100.1:0-16456 GCA_964609655.1 uncultured Polyangiaceae bacterium
GCTTCGGCTTCGGCTTCTCAGGCGCAGTCCCAACGGACGAGGGTGCCCGTTTTGGTGGCAGTTGGAGTGGTTTGCCTGGTTTTGGGCGGTATTCTTACGGTGCTCTTTCTCCACTTTGTGTCTAAGCGCTGAGGTTTCGCTAGGCTTTGCGGCGACGGCGATGAAACAGCCTCCTCCTAGAAATCGCTTGCCTGGGTTGGCCCCCGACGCGCTCGCGCGCCCGGTGTCGAAACCGCCTCCGCCGAGGCGGGCGCGACGTTCGATCACCGCGTTCTTGAAGCTGGCTTTCCTGATCCTCGTTATCCTAGGTTCGTTGGGCACTACAGCAGTTATCTGGGTGGTGCGCCATTACAGCGTCGGTTTGCCAAGCGTTGAGCAACTGCAAACCGGGTACAATCCCCCCCAGGTGACGCGGATCTTGGCGCGCGATGGTACGCTGCTCGCCAATCTCTTCACTGAACGTCGCACCGTGATTGCGTTCGAGGCCGTGCCCGATCACGCGAAGTTAGCATTCCTAGCCGCAGAAGATGCTGGGTTCTACGAACACGAGGGTCTGAATTATCTGGGCATGTTGCGTGCGCTCGTCGCTAACCTGAGAGCGGGCAAGACACGCCAGGGCGGGAGCACCATCACGCAACAGGTGGTTAAAAACATCTTGCTCGATTCGGAGCGCTCCTATAAGCGCAAGATCCGAGAGACGATCCTGGCGCGGCGCTTGGAGCATGAGCTCACGAAAGATCAGATCTTTACCCTCTACCTCAACCACATCTATTTGGGCCACGGCCGATTCGGGATCGAGGAGGCGGCCCGCTATTACTTCGGCAGAAGAGCCCAGGAGCTTTCGGTCGATCAATCCGCCCTCTTAGCTGGGATTGTGGCTTCGCCCGAGCGTTTTTCGCCGCGTCAGGCGCCGAACAAAGCGCTTGCCCGGCGGCGTTATGTTCTCGATCAAATGCTGGCCAAAGGCTTTATCACGCCCGACTTGCGCACGGAGGCTTCGAATGCACCGCTCCGGCTCGCGCCACCGGTTGAAGCTGAATCGGAGATAGCCCCGGAAGTGGTGCCGATCGTGAAAAAGCTTCTGACAGAGTTGGCGCCCGAGCAAGCCCGGGTAGGTGGCTTCATCGTTCACACCACGATCGATCCGGTGATGCAGTCGATCGCGCGCCAAGCTTTGAGAGAGAATCTCAAGGCCTACGCAAAGCGCCAGAAAATAGCACCGCCCTTCACCGCAAAGCCGAGAATGCTCTGGGGCAAAGTCTTCGAAGGCCACCCGCAGGCTCATCACATCTACGTAGGAACCGTGAGAGCTGTGGACGATGTCGCCTCCACGCTCGACGTTCAGGTTGGCGATGTCTTGGGGCGAGTGAGTCTTAAGGGAGAGTATCGTTACAATCCGTCGGGCCTGATTCCCAGCAAATTTGCCGAGGTGGGTGCGCTCTTGCGTGTCGGCTTGCTTGCGGAGCCGGAGGGCCAGGCCGGCGTGCCACTGCGTCTCGAGCTTGGGCCAGAATCCGCGCTGGTTGCCATCGATCCCCGTTCCCACCAGGTGTTAGCTTTGGTTGGCAGCTACGAAGCGATTGTGGGGGGCTTGGATCGCGCTACGCAATCACGACGGCAGCCGGGCTCGGCTTTCAAGCCCATTTTGTATAGTTACGCGCTGCATTCCCGGCGCTTCACTCCTGCCAGCATCTTGCGCGTTCCCGTGAAAGATAAGCCCGGCGAATTGCGGGAAGTTCGGCTGCGCGAGGGGGTGGCTCAAAGTGATAACGCGGTAGCGCTCAAGGTTCTTGAAGAGGTGGGTGCGGAAAATGTGGTTCAGTGGGCTTCGGCCTTGGGCATCGAATCGCGCCTCCAAGCCACCCCATCGTTAGCGCTCGGAGCTTACGAGGTGAGCCCGCTCGAATTAACCAATGCGTACACGACGCTTGCGGATGGCGGTGAGTATCGGAGTGCTTCACTCGTCACCAAGGTGATCGCGCCGGGCGGAAGGCAGCTGGTGCTTCCAGCCGAGCCTCCAGCGCGCACCGTCATGCCCGTGGAAGAGGCGTACCTCATGACGAGTGTTTTAGAGAGCGTCGTGAGCGAAGGCACGGGAAAGCTGGCCAGTGGCTTGGGCAGGCCGCTCGCGGGCAAAACGGGCACAACGAATCAAGCCAAAGACGCTTGGTTTGTTGGCTATTCAACTGATCTCGTAGCCGGCATTTGGGTGGGCTACGATGACGCTCTTCCGCTGGGTTGGGGAGAATCCGGTGCGCGGAGTGCCCTTCCCGGTTGGGTGAGCTTTGTACGACAGGCGCTGTCGGGTCGACCTGCCACGACGTTCACGCGTCCACCTAAGATCTCTGCTGTGCGCATCGACCGAAGCTCTGGTCTATTGGCACGCGCCGATCAGACCGACGCCCTGGAGGAAGAGTTCCTCGAAGGCACTGAGCCCGATCAGCAGGCGCCGTTAATCGAAAGCGATGCGGGCGCTCCAACCTCGGAGGCCGGTGTGGAACCGAGTGAGCCGCCAGGCTCCAACACAGGGCTGCCCGCCGATATTCCCGAACCCACGATCATCGAGCGGCCTGGGCTTCCGATCATCACGCCGCCATTTTAACGTGTTCAAGTGCGCACCCACGCCGAAGCGACTAGACCTTCAATGAAGTCTTGGCTATTGAGCGCTTAAAGAAGGTGACCATGAACCCGCACGCCTCGTACCGTTATTCTAGTCTTGCCCGCAGATCTTGCTCGCCCCTCTGGGTGCTACTCGCCATCGGCAGCTGTTGCGCTTGCGAGAAGAAGAGCGAAGAGCCAGCCGCTGCACCAAGTAAGGAAGCGGCTTCCGGCGAGCCAAAGACCGAGCTCGAGCCTGAGCTCAGCCGCGCTATGAAGTCGGCCACTCAGCGAACCCAGGGTTCAGCCCCCGGCAGCCAGGAGGGCCCACCCCCAAGCGGTATCTTTGGGCCAGGTGCCGCGGATGCCCAGGTGCGCGTTTCAGATCCTCCCAAGATAACGCTCGGTTCCGAGGGCGGCATGCCGAAGCTGAAGCTCGGAGGGGAGATCAAGGGCGGCGAGAAACGGCTTCTCACGTTGAAGCTCACACTCGATATCGGAGCTTCGCAACTCCCCGTCGATTTGACGCTCGCTTTGGAAACCAAAGCGGACGTGGGCGCGATGAAAGTGAACGCCAAGATAACGGCGGCGAGTCTCACTTCAGAGGCAGGCTCTTCGGCAGAGGCCAAGGCCGCATTTGGCAGCCTGAAGGGCAGCGAAATCAGCTACTTCGTAGCGCCGAACGGCGCGCCCACACGCTTTGCGTATCAGGCGAGTTCTGCCAAGGGTGCCGGGTTGATTCAGGTGCTGATCGCCACAAAAGACGCAATTGCTAGCATCGTTCAACCCTTCCCGGACAAGGCGGTAGGCGCTGAAGCGCTGTGGATGGTCACCGCACGCCAGGGCGTCTGGGACCTCGACATGGTGACTTACCAAATGGTGAAGGTGCAGCAGGTCTCAGGCGACACTGCGACACTCAGTATCGATAGCAAACGTTATGCTGCGAGCCCAAGCTTTGCGACGCCCTTCGTGCAAGCGGACGCTCCGCTTTCGCTCTACCGCTTTGAAGCTCCAGGCCAGGCACAGGTCACTGTGCGCGCAGGGGACTTCTTTCCCGTTTCAGCTACCGTGAGTGGCCATTTAGCTGCCGCTGTCGGTCCGGTGGGAGGGGAGCAAGCAGCCGCTGAGCGCGCACAGACGGTGCAGGCCTCGTGGACCGCTGAGCTGACAACAGGTAAGAAGCCTTAAGGCCTCTTAGAACAAGGCCTCTTAGAACCCAAGCTTCTGCTTGCGCTCTTCTGCGCCGACCATCGGCTCCTGCTTGTTGTTGATCACCGGCAAGCCTGCCGCGAGGTCAGCGTTCAGCTTGATCCAATCGCGCTTGTCGTCGGGCAGCTGCCCTTCGTCATAAATCGCCTCCACCGGGCACTCCGGCACGCAGGCGCCGCAATCGATACATTCATTCGGATCGATGTAGAGCATCTCACCGTCGCCGTGAAAGCAATCAACGGGACACACGGAGACACAGTCGGTAAACCGACACCCTTTGCAATTGTCGGTGACAACGAAAGCCATGGGCCCAGATAGTCCGACTCCGGGCCGGAAATCAACTATTCGAAAGCCGAAGTATCCCCGGCGCCAACCCGCACGATGAGCGGCTTCGGGTGGGTCAGATCCACAACGCTCGTCGGCACGCTCCCCGAGGCCCCACAGTCGAGTACCAAGGCGAGCCCTGGGAATTCTTCTTCCAGCTCGCGCGGATCAAGAAGCACATCGGCTCCGGGCCGTGCCGCGGTGCTCGAGATGATCGGCCTGCCGAGCTCGGCTGCTAGCGCGAGCGCCACCGGGTGCCGTGGAATGCGGATACCCACCGTCTTTCTTGGCGTCTGAACGATTTTCGGGACCTCCCGTGTCGCCTCCAAGATGAAGCAATACGGCCCTGGCAGATATTGTTTGAGGATTCGGTACACCGAATCATGCATCACCGCATAGCGCGAGATGTCTCCGAGATCGCGGCACACGAACGCCAGCATTTGCGTTTTTGGGATGCCCTTGATCTGATACAATCGATCAATCGCCTTCTTGTTGAAGAGGTCGCATCCCAGCCCATAAACGGTGTCCGTTGGGTAGGCGATCACTTCGCCGGCCTCGAGCGCTTCCACGGCCTGGCGGATCTTTCGAGGCTCCGGGTTCGCCGGATTGATCTCAACAATCATTCGGGTCGGCGCTCTACTACTTTTTCTCTGGGAGCGCCAGCCACGGCTCCCGGCAGCGACAGGCTTAGAATTTCAGCATGCGTGCGCTCTTCGGCGCCAGGGGCACCCGAACCTTGCCAGCGAGCGACTCGAAGGCTTCCTTGGTGATCACGTCCACAGCCGCGTTGAGGCTTGAAAACAGCGCATCTTTCGGGAACGGGTCCGCGTTCATCGCGAACCCCACGCGCAGCTGCTCGGAGGGGTCGTGAAAGAGTGTGGTGTGGGCCGGTGAATCAGCGAGCGTGCAAAATACGTCCGGCAAATTGGCAAAGATCTTGACCGCGTCTTGAATCAACTTCGGCTCCGATCCAATCCAGACCGGCAACGTTGAGCTGCCTTGCGAAACCGCGAGTCCTGGGGTGATTGGCTTCCACCTCTCGTCACGAACTGGATCGTGGGGCCCAACGCTCAGCGCGCGGCCCAGCTGAATCGCTGTCGCTATTTTCTGGAGGAGCTGAGCCGGAAGGCTGCCTGTGCTAGCGATCAGCGTCCACCTCCCGTGGTTAACTGCGAAATCAAAGTTGTCATCTGAGCAAACAGCGTACGGGATGCCGGCACGCTCCAAGGCTGCCTCAAGCGTCCTTAAGAATTGCTCAACATCTTGGATCACTGGGTGATTCAAGCCGAGGGCATCCTCCGTGGCGGCGTCGTCGGGCTCGCCGCCCAACTGGCTCAAGACCCCCAGATTGAGCGGGCCTAAGGCGTTCAAGGTGCGGCACAGCCTGAGGTAACTTCGGGGAACCACCACATGAACTTCCACCTTGCGCGTGAGCGCGCACAGCTCCGTTTCCTGGATCGCCGCGAGCAGACGTTGCCAGAATTCGAAACCAGGACGAGATTGTCCGCGTTGCCCAACGGGAGCGCCAATCCAGCGGTCGCGTTCCACCGCCATATAAATGTTGAAAGCGTTGACCCCGTAAGCGAGCGCGGTGAGCGCCGCAAACTCGGCTTCCGAGTCCGATCTGAGGCCCAGCTGGGGTGGCGAGCCTGCGCTGAGTTCGGTGGCGAATGCTGGCGTACCTCGGTGTTGCGCTCGGGTTACCAACGCCGAGGTTTGATGCAGGATCTTTCGACGCCCGCGCGGGTCTGAAACTGCTCCAAAATTTTGCCCTGTCAGATTCACGCTTTCACTCAGCAGTGCGGGATCGATGACCGCATGCGGGGCGCTTTTGGGTTGAGCGAGGCAAACAGGCAGCTCGGCTAAATGTCGATAATTAAGAGACTTTCTGAAGCGATCGACGGCTACCGCTAGCGAATGTTCTTGAAACTCAGCCCAGTCGAGATGCCGGACCAACCCTTGAGCTGAGTGCGCGCTCAAGCGTTCGGGGGGCTTCAAATTTTCGATCGAAAGCCCGCTATCCCCGTAGACATTGCGGAGCTCTCCTACGGACCCATAGCGAGCCTGAATGAAGGCTCGGTAGGCGGTGATCGCATCCGGGTGATAATCCTGATCGTAGAGTGCATCACGGAAATGGAAGGAAGCTGTATCGAGTTCCAGTAAAATCACGGGCCCCTTAGGAAAAGCAAACGGGGCGAGAACTTGGGCGACTCCCTCAAGCCAAAGCTGCGCCTCGCTCAAAAACGCGCTGCTCGCGAAGCTCGGGGCTGGAAAAACCCGCGGCAGCGCAGGCACCATCACCGGGGCTCCTTGCGACGAACGCGCCTGACACTGCTCATCCCAGAGCACGTCTTGAGGAATGCCGAATCCCGTCAGTTCTGCATTCACACTGGGGCCGACCGAAAGACTGGCATACAGCCCTGCTCCCTGAACCGCCTCGAGAAACGCTGGCAAGTCTCGCTCGTTGTCCCCAGAAAATGTGAGATCGCCGCCCGATTCTTGATGGAAGGACCAAGGAACGCAACTTTGAACAATGCCGACGCCGAGGCGCTTCAGGCCATCCAGGGCCAGCCGCCAATATTGCTTGGGTACGCGGAAGTAGTGGAGTGAACCGGAGATGAGAGGGATGGGCCCATTCCCGAGATCGATTCCCGAGCGCGTGAGCTTCGGTGGCGTAAAATGACCGACGGTTTCCATCACTTGGCTCGGGGCGGAAGGTAGCGGCTCAAAGGGCCCCCTGCAATCGGGCGGCTCTCGTTGGACACTGGTGCGCCAAGCGCGCTACTCATTGGAGATGCACGTTCGGCGTCGAAAGGTGTGGCTCAGTGCAGGGCGTGTTGTTGAACTGGTGGCGCTGCTGATCGTTTGGGGTTGTGCGGCCACGAGCGCTCACAGGTCTGACGTCAGCAGCCTAAGGGGAGAGCGGTCGGCCGAAGCCGCCTATTCCAAACAGCGACAAGATCCGGCTGACACCGAGTCAGCTACGACGCCTGGAGAAGCGAGCGCTCGGGCGGAGGTCGGCGGAACAGACGACGAAGCGGAGCCCGCGCTTGCGGAGCCCGCGCTTCCAGATTCAAGCAAAGCGCCACTCAGCAAGCAATTGGGCACGGCCAGCTACTACGCGGACGCATTAGCCGGCCGTCGGACCGCGAGCGGAGAACCCTACAGCATTCATAGATTCACGGCGGCGCATCGATCTTTGCCGTTCGGGACACTGGTGCGTGTGGTGAACGAGGCGAGCGGACGCTCGGTGCTGGTGAACATCAATGATCGAGGGCCCTTCCGAAAAGGTCGTATTATCGACCTTTCGCGAGCTGCCGCTGAAAAACTGGCAATCCTGAAACGTGGAGTGGCCCAGGTGCGCGTCGAAGTACTTCGCCTCGGGCCCGCCAAGTAGCAAGGACGCTGGATACGTTGTGAGAGTGTTGTTTCTTGACCCAAATGATCGCGCTGAAGCCGAGTTCAAAAGCGATGTTATCAAGCTCGCCGAACGCTTTTACGGTGAGATCCAGAGAGAGCTAGCGAACGGAGGCGAGCTTGCAGATTTCTGCATTCAGGAGTTCAGGCTCGCAGCCTGTTGCTACGCGCCCGAGTGCTTCCTCGAATCCAGCACTCCTGAGCTTCCGATTCTAGTGCTCCGCGGTGAGAGCCCCTCGCTGCAACCGCTTGCGCAATGGGTGGCTAGGCTAGCTCCTGAGGCCTTGGGTCTGAAGGTTGTTGGGTACACACCGCCACTTCTGCCCACTCTGGCGTTCGGCCGCGTTGCGCAGACGGCGGGGGTGGATTTGCGTGGGATACGTTTTCGGGCGGGAGTCGGGCGCGGGCATCTGCTGGAGCTTGTCGCGCACTTGCCTAGGCGCGCACTGTTGTCCGACGTTGGAAATACATCGGCCGAGGCGAGGGAGGCAATTGAAGGCGCGGTCGAAGGGTTGGTTGAAGATCTCTTGGGGCAGGAGCTGTTTGAGCGTTGGGTTGGCGAGATCAGCTATGAGCAGATGCCTACGAACACCGGCCTGAGGCTTGTAGGAAGTGGGCAAGAGCGCGCGCTCCACGCCGCGAGTGAGCTGTACTCGACGGTGCGAGCGGTCGAAGCGGACATTCACGCAGGCCTTTCGCAAGTGCCCTGGAGTGAGAACTACGGTGCCACTTGGAGCATGCTGGAACTGGAACCCAGCGAGCCTCTACGTGGCCAACGGCAACCCGATCTCGCCGTCGCCGTCACGTGTTTCCCGGAACTCGTGCACTGCTTTCTCTCGGGCGCGAGTTTTGATTCCCGGAGGTTTTCTGCTAAAAATGAGCGATTTGTGGTGGTTGCCGTGTTGGTTCCCGGAGCCCAGGCCGCGCGATTTTCAGCCAAAGAGTGCTTAGAGAAAGCGTTGGATCAACGTTTGCGCACGGCTCAGCTTGGCGCCGTGATCGGGGTGGGTACGGGGGTACGTTACCTCTACTTCACGCTCGCGCTCTCGGACGTCGCGCTCTCGGACGTCGCGCTCTCGGACGTCGCGCTCTCGAACGTTGCGGGCTCAGTCTCTCTACTTAGAGGAGAAATTGTAAACGTTGTTGGCGTGGAACGCGCTTCGCTGCTGTTTATGGACAGTGAGTGGGCCAACGAGTGGATCGAACTGTTTCCGTAGGGGGCGGTCCTCGGTGGAGGGCACCTTTCCGGCAAACCGAGATAGTAAGCATGCTTACTATCCTCCGTTCATTCCGGACCCCCGCCGCATATCGACGGGCTGTGCGGAAATCCAGCGCTCGCCGCTTTGCTCAAGCGTCGAGCACAGGGAGGGTGCGTTTCGGACTCCGGGCGTGACACGCTACCGAGCCGCCTGAGGCGAGCGTTTCTAGCTCAGGCCGTGTCTGCTCGCAAAGGTCAAATCGCTCAGGACATCGAGGATGAAAGCTGCAGCCGCTCGGCAGGTTGGCAGGATTGGCCACCTCGCCGGAGAGCGCGAACACCATTGGAACGTCCGGATCGGCGTTCGGGACTGCTGCCAGGAGCGCCTGGGTGTACGGGTGCTCGGGGTGCTCAAACAACTGCTCGGTTGGCGCTATTTCCACGAGGCGTCCTGCGTACATCACAGCGACTCGGTCGCACAGGTACCGAACGACGCTGAGATCGTGGGCCACAAAAATCGTGGTGAGCTTGAGTTCCCGCCGGAGATCGGAAAGCAGGTTGATAACTTGCGCCTGTACTGAGACGTCCAGCGCACTGACCGGCTCGTCAGCTACGATCAAGCTCGGATTCATCACCAAAGAACGTGCGATCCCGATGCGTTGCCGCTGCCCGCCCGAAAATTCATGTGGATAGCGGCTCATGTGCTCGCTCCGGAGCCCCACCTTCTCCAACATTGAGACCACACGTTCACGAAGATGAGGGCCTTTGGCTAACTTGTGAATCACGAGTGGCTCGCTCACGATCTGCTCAATGCTCATGCGTGGATTGAGCGAACTCACCGGATCCTGAAATACCATCTGCATTTGGGTGCGAAGCGGGATGAGCTCAGCCTCGGAAAGCTTTGCGAGGTCCACCACGCCCGAGCTCGTGCGGAAGAGCACTTCGCCAGCAGTCGGCGTGAGAGCTCGTAGAATCGTGCGCGCGGTGGTGGTCTTTCCTGAGCCGCTTTCGCCTACGAGTCCGAGTGTTTCCCCAGCCGAAACATCAAAGGAAACATCGCTTACCGCTCGAACCCAGCCGACGCGTCGCGAAAGGATTCCGGTACCAAAAATCGGAAAATGTTTGTCAAGATTTCGAACGCTCAAAAGCGCCGAGGGCGGAGCGCTCCCCGGGTCGGGCAGATTCTTGTCGATGCTCGAGCTGGGCGATAGATCAGCTGCCATCAGATTTCCCCTACTCGTAAGCAGGCAACTCTCTGCTCTGCATCAAAATCCGAGAGCTGTGGTGCTGAGCCTTGGTCGCAACGGCCTGGAACTGCATACGGGCAACGCGGATGAAAGGGGCAACCGGAGGGGATCTCTTTGAGCGATGGCACGCTACCGGTGATCGAGGGGAGCGGCTTGCCGCGCACCGAGCGGCTCGGGATCGAATCGAGCAAGCCACGTGTGTACGGGTGCTTGGGAGCTTTCAGTACCTTGCGAAGCGGCCCGGACTCCACGACTCGTCCCAAGTACATGAGCACGATGTCATCGGCCGTTTGCGCAACGACACCGAGATCGTGCGTGATGAGCAGGACGCTCAAATCCTCATTTTGCTTGAGTGACTTCAAAAGCCCGAGAATTTGAGCCTGAAGCGTCACATCGAGTGCCGTGGTGGGTTCATCCGCAACCAACAGCTCAGGGCTGTTGGCGAGCGCAATGGCAATCACTACGCGTTGTCGCATGCCGCCCGAAAGCTCATGCGGGTATTTTTTCAGCGCTTGGGCAGGCCCGGCGATACCGACTTTCGTGAGCAGCGAAATAGCCTCAGCCTCGATAGCTGCTTGGCCGAGCGGGCGGTGCAGTGCGATGGCTTCACTCAGCTGATTGCCGATGGTGTGCACCGGAGAGAGCGCCGTCATCGGTTCTTGGAAGATCATTCCGATCCGTCCGCCGCGTAACGCATACAGGCTCTCCGCATCTTCCTGAAGCGCCGTGATGTCGATCGACGGGCCTGATTTCGGATGGAGCACGATCTGCCCGCCCACGATGCGCCCGGGGCGTTTCACCAGACGCAGAATGGAATAGGCCGAAACGCTCTTGCCACAGCCACTCTCGCCCACGACCGCTAGCACCCGCCCGCGCCGAACCTGAAACGACGCGCCGTCCACCGCTTTGAGTTCGGAACCATCGACAAAAAACGACACTTTGAGGTCCTTCACGTCGAGGATCAGGTCGTGATTCGTGGCCACCATCAGCTCCTCGGCGCATAGGGGTCAGCCGCGTCGCGCAAGCCATCCCCCAAGAAATTGAAGGATAGTACGACCAGGATGATGAAGACGACGGGCAAGAGTACCCAGGGATAACTTGCAACTACCTGGAGGCTCGTGGCGTCTTGCAACATGACACCCCAGCTCACGATCGGCGGGCGAAGACCTAGGCCCAAGAAGCTCAGGCTCGTTTCACCCAGAATCATGCCAGGGACACTCAGCGTGAGCGCAACGATGATGTGACTCGTGAAGCCTGGCAAGAGATGGCGAACGATGATGCGCGTGTGGGAAGCGCCGAGCAGACGAGCTGCGACGACGTAATCTTCCTCGCGTAAACTCAAGATCTTGCCGCGCACGACGCGCGCCATTCCCGTCCAGTTGAGCAGGCTCAAGACGATGGTAATTCCGAAATACATTTGGAGCGAGGACCAATCTTTGGGCAAAATCGCCGCTAAAGACAGCCACAATGGCAATTGTGGGAAGGCATTGATCACTTCGATGCTGCGCTGGATCAGATTGTCGACACGGCCGCCAACGTAGCCTGAAATCCCGCCCAGGAGCAGGCCGAGCACAAACGTAACAATGATCCCCACCAGCCCCACACTCAGTGAAATGCGGGAACCATGAATCAGCCGGCTCATGATATCGCGCCCATAGCGATCGCCGCCAAAGACGTAGAAGAGCGGCATCGTGGTTGCTCCCAGCGTGCCAGGCTGGAGCTGGCGGGGCGGGCGCTTGGCTTGATACTCAGCTTGATCCACACCGAGTAGATGCCGATCCCAAGGGATCAGCCCCATCAGATCATAGGGGACACCTTGAACGAAGAAACTTAAGGGAACAACATCTGCTGGATCTTCAATGTAGATACGGCGCAGTGTGATCGGATCCATCGAAGGCTTCACGTTTAAGATGTGAAGCCCGTGTTCAAAGCTGAAACGTGGCGGCGTGGGTGGGCAATAGGCGTGGTGCACATCGCGCCATTCGCGCGAATAGGGCGCAAAAAATTCCGCCAAAACTGCGGAAAATGAGATCAAGCAAAGCAACAACAGGCTGGCATAGGCGGTGTGGTGCTGTTTAAAGCGCTTCCAGATTAACTGCGATTGAGAGGCGGAAGCAGTGCTGGTGTTCATCAGCGGCTACCTGCCTGAAAACGGATTCGCGGATCGATCCAAAGCAATAGTAAATCGCTCACGAGCGTTCCGAGCACACCGAGCAGGCTCAACACCATCAGCATGGAGCCCGCCAAATACATGTCTTCCATCATGAGCGCCTCGAGGAGCAAAGGGCCGACGATGGGGAGGCTGAGCACAATCCCAACCAACGCACCGCCCGAAATCAGCGCAGGGAAAATGCCTCCGATTCCAGACACGAATGGATTGAGCGCGAGGCGTACGGGATACTTCAGCAAGAGTCGAAGCGGCCGCACGCCGCGTGCGCGCGCTGCGGTGACGTAGGGCTTATTCAACTCATCCAATAGGTTGGCGCGGAGCACGCGTATCATGCCGGCTGTACCACCAAAACCGAGCACCGCGATCGGCAGCCAGATGTGCTTCAAAAGATCGAGGAACTTGGCAAAATCCCAGTCTCTTTCAGCCTGTTCAGCAGAAAGCAGCCCCGTCACGCTCAGACCAAAATAGCGCTCCGACAGGTGCATCAATACGAGCGCGAGCAGGAAAGGCGGCACGCACATACCGAGGAAGCCGAAGAACGTCAGGATGTGATCGGATACGGAATATTGGCGTACGGCTGAGTAGATCCCGAGCGGGATCGCGATCATCCAGGTAAAAATGATGGTGCCAAACGAGATCAAGACGGTCAGCAGGATGCGGTCGCCGACCAAGGTGTCGACCCGCTGCAGCGTATCCATGGAGCGGCCGAGATTCCCCTGCAAGAGCCCGGAATCCTTGGGTTCAAAGGAGTGAAACCAGTACAAGCCCATCCAGCGCGCGTAACGCACGGGCTGTGGGTCATTCAGGTAGAACATTTCCTCAAGCTCTTTGATCGCCTGATGGTTAGCTTGATCACCGGCGACCTCAAGCGCCATCGTCTTCGCGGTCAGGAAGTCCGAGGGTGGGAGCTGAATAATAGCGAACACGACCACGGAAATAACGAACAGCGTCGGCACCATCATCAGCAAGCGTTTGCCAACGTAGGGATGGCGCAGCGTCAGAAGTAGGCAAAATAAGCCGAGAATCCCCCATAAAACGGGCTTCAACAGGGCGGCGAGCCAACCTTCCTTCTGAGCTTCGGGGACCCCGCTCGCGGGGGGGCTGTCCGGCGGAGGCGTCACCTTGAGAACGGCTGCAGTGATCTGCGCTTGGGCTTGAGCACTCGTCTTGGTTGCGTTGAAGAAGAAACGCTCCGGGTAGGCGTTACCGGGTGATAAGAAATCCCATGTGAACACCACGTCGTCTGGGACGTTCTTGAAGCCATCCTGGATCGCGATCGGGTACGGCGGCGTCGTAGCGACGCTGATCGTCCAGACATTTTCGGCGGCTAGCTTCAGAATTTCTCTGAAGCGTTCGGCCTGTTCCGCAGGCTCACCCACTTGGCTCATTTCGTCGTAGAGCGCGTACGCCTTGCGGATCGGATGATCGGCCGTTGGTGCAACACAACCGGGCGCGTTGGCTTTGGGGTCGCCGTACAGTCCGCCGTTCGCGTACCAGCGCGCAAACCCGATGCCAAAGTTGGACTCTTCGCGGAGTGGAACGAAACAACGAGCTTCCAGGATCGGCAGGAAATCATTGTTGCTGGTCCATAGGTCGAAATCATGAGAAAGTGTGCTTTTCTCGGTATAATACAGGCGCCCGCCCTGCATGAGTGGGATGGCGCGCACTCCCACGCGACGCCAATCGTCCGTCACGAACTGCGCCAGGGTCACGAAGTTGGCGTGTTGGAAATGCACGAAGAACGTCATGGGCGTGCCGTCGCGAAACTTGCGCATGCCCTCCAAGTCTCTCGCCGTGAGGCCCAGACCATCGAGAAGCTGATTCGCTCGCTCAGGCGAGAAATCAGTGAAGGCTTTGAAGGCGCTCGGCTCGTAGAAAATCGAGCGTGAATCGGGTGCTGCTTGGGCCGGCTCAACCTCTAGCCCCGGATACTCCGCCTCGATAATTTCACGCCGGTTGATGGCCAGCGAGAGCGCTTGGCGGAAGTGCTTCTGATTCAGGAGCTCATGCTTGTTCTGGGTGTTGCGGTGTCCGGCTTCGTTCCCGTCGGCACTGGATTCGACCAAACGATTGAGATTCGGATGGATCACAAAGGGGCTGCGATCCCCGCGGTACCAATGCGTCATGCGCAGGCCGTGCCTTTCAGCCTCCGACATCAGGAGCGTGTAGACGTCGCCTCCGACCGGCGAGAAGGCATATTCCCCGCTCAGAATGGCCGCAGAGACGGCCTCGCCCGTCTTGACCTGCAGCTGAACGCGGTCGATATACGGCAGCTGATTACCGGCGGTGTCCACGGCGAAGTAGTAAGGATTGCGCTCAAAGGTGAAGGTTCCCGTTGGCGAATGCGTTCGGTACACCCAAGGCCAGAGGCGCGGGTGCTCAGGGTTCTGGAAGCGTTTGGCGTCCGTATACACCGCCGCTTCGCTGGCCAAGCCCTTTTGAAGCATCGTGCGCCGAATGAGATCTTTATTGCCCACTCGTGGGTGATACTGGCGCAAGTAGTGCGCCGGAGATTCGGTCAAGAGGAGTCCAAAGAACGTCGCCAGCTTGGGCAGGAAGAGCCCGTTCGGGAACGGAAACGTGAAGCGCACCCGAAAATCATCGAGCTTCTCAACGTTGCCCAGCTTGCCGCGCACCCGCATAAAAGGTGGTGAGGCGCCGCCCGCTAAGGAAGGCTCGAGAGCCTCGTACTGCCACCAATAAAGGATATCGTCCGCCGTGAACGGCACTCCATCGGACCAACGGGTTCCACGTCGCAGCTCAAACGTGAACTCGGTGTAAGTCGCATTCGCGACAAAGCTTTTGGCCAGATGGGGCACTACCGGAAAACCTTGCGGGGACCAGTGCACGAGCTGATTCTGCCCCAGCCTCCTTTCCACGTATTCAAAGGCCGCAGGATCGCTGAACGTCGTTTGGCGCCAAACTCCGCCATACTTTCCGATTTCAGGGGAGGCTAGCACTAAAGGTTCACGCCCGATGCGTTCAACCAGGGGTGGCAGCTGACGCGAGGCAACGAGCGGCTTCAAGATTGTTGGCTCGCCCTTCGGAAACCAGGCTGGTTCTTCAGCGCCCGCTGTCGCTGTCGAGTAATCGATGTCTTTCTGAACTCGCGGTGGGTTCTTGGCGTCGAGTTTTGGGCGTCGCGACTCCAGGACCTGTGCCAAGAGTTGCGGTCGGGGCGGAATCGGTGCGCTCGCCATGTCGGGCCGAATCCACCAGGCGACGCCCAGAACGAACGCGAGGAAGCCGAGCGCCACCAGCGTCAGGGCAATCAGGAGTCTCAGGGTGGCGTTCACAGGCGCCCCGGCATAGCGTGCTTCCCGCGTCCGTAGAAGCGGCCCCCACCGGGCGCTGTTTTGTCAGGCTCTGTTCAAGAACTCAATCGTGGCCGTGGCGACACGGGCGTCGTTCAGCATCAGTTGGTGCGCCGCAACCGAGAATGTTCGTGCTTCGCCTAGCCCGAGGTTTGAACTCTTGGTGGGCAGGATCATGAGATCGAGCGGCGTGTAGAGCGATAAGCACTCTAACCCTGAGAGCTCCCCAAGGCCTCGATTGAGCTCACCGAGCAGCTCACTCCCTGGTCGCATTTCGCGGACCCCAGGCTTCTTGCCGAGACGGCCCCAGAATGTTCCATAGTGTGGCGCTGCGATGCTCACGAACTTCCGCACCCGCCGCGCTCCACCGAGTCTTTGCAGGTAGAGCCGCGAAACAATCCCGCCCATGCTGAACCCAATCAAGGAGAATTTCCGTTCGGTACCCAAAGCGGCATCCACGCGTTCAGACAATTGTTGCGCCAGAGCTAATAGCGATACCGAGCCGTTGTTGGGCGAAGAATCCCACGCGTGAACTTCGAATCCAGCCCGGCCCAATTGTTTTGCTAGGGACCGAAAGACCTTCGCAGTATTCCAGATCCCGTGCACGAGCACCACTGGCTCATGTTCGCGTCGTTGCATGGCGTTTCAGGAGCATAAGGCAACTGAACCGCCAGGACGCGGCGAAAGCAACCGAGCTGGCTTAGCCGAGCTCTAAGGGTGCCGTCACCCACGCTGGGTCGCCGAAGTTTGAAAGCGGCGCGCCCATCAGGCTGCCGATGTTAAGCGATAGGTTGGCGCGCGCCTTGCCATTGAGGTTGACGCTGCGTCCCGTTCTGAGTTGGCCTCCGGCCTTACCCGCTAGCAACACGGGAACGGGGTGATTGGTATGAGACGACCCATCGCCCAGTTCCGAAGTGACGAGCACCAGACAGTTGTCGAGCATGCTTCCCGAGCCTTCGGGCGTGTCCTTGAGGCGCTT
>CAZSUA010000101.1:0-16323 GCA_964609655.1 uncultured Polyangiaceae bacterium
CCCCGGCTGGAGCGAAGCGACAGGCTTGGGGGAGACAGGCCGACTCCGCTCGGCCAGAGGGGGCAACGGAAGCCCTGGAGCAGGAACGCTCAGCGCCCTCGCCGCTCAGGATTTCTTAGCGAACACCTGGCAGCTGCCCTGCGGGTGCATTGGGCCCGGTACGATTTTACAGCTGCCGCAGCGGGCACCTGACGCTGGCTCGACGTATTGAATGCACAAGTCACAAGCGAGGGCGGGGTTAGATGCCTTGTCTCGGTACAACAGCTTGTTTCGGAGCTCGAGCTGTTCGACGGACAGCGCGGGCGCCTCGACGCAGGTAAACGGCTGTGACTTCAGGCACGCGGGGCCGAGCGTGCCGAGTCCTAAGCTCGCGTGGAGCAGCCTTCGTCTGGAAACTCGCTTCATCGCCGGGTCGCCCTTAGCGATTGCCGAATTCCTTTGCGGGCACCGACGTCAAGTAGTCCCACAATGCCTTGCGCTCGATCTCATTCATCGTGACGAGTGACTCGAGGGGCATGAAAGGATCGAGCTTTTTACCGTTCTTCCTGACACCTTGGTCCAGCAATTTTTCGAAATCAGCGAACGTCCAGCCGGCGAGGCCCGTCGCGTCCGGCGTGATGTTACTAGGAATGGGCATGTCCGCGGGAGCGCCCGGGATGGGTCCGCCGCTGAGAGTGGCGCCGTGACACCCGGTGCAGCCCTTGCCAATGAACCGACCATACTTTTTGGTGGGTTCCGGGGGCGGAGCCACTTCGCGATGGTTGTGGTCGATGCGCCGTGCCACGTCCAGGATCAACGCGTCGCTCTGGTCTAACATCTTCCCAATGAGCCCAACCGTCATGGGACCGTTCGCCTTCGCGCTGTCTGACAGCGTACGAATGTGAGAGACGATGGCTTGCACGTCGTTATCCGGCAGCCAGTTGATTTCGTGGACGGGCATGAATGTGAGCGAGCGCCCGTCCTTCTTGACACCGTGCTGGATGAGCCGGGCCAACTCGCCATCGCTGTACGCTGCGCCGAGGCCGCCAAGGGTGATGTTTGGAGCCGTGATGGTTGCGACCGGGCCCATAGAGATGGTCTTACCACCGCTGAGATCGGCACCATGACAATCGTTGGCTGCGCAACCGCCCAACGACTCGACCAAGTGCTTGCCGCGAGCCAACACCAGTGGATCCGTAGAACGCTCGATCTTCGGTAACGCAAAGGCGTACACCTGACTCATACTCGAGTCGTAAGCCGAGACTCGCATCCACACGAGCCCGCCACCACCGAGTGCGGCCACGCCGAGAAGCCCGCCCACTGCGACCAAGATTTTCTTCCAAAGCTTCACAACGCGCGATGCTAGGCAGCGGCTCGACTGCAGGCAAGAGAGCCTGCGTACCCGGATTGGCAGCGCGCCCCTCTTTCACTTCACTCGGCAGCGTCGCCGTCGTCGGTCCGAACGTCGTCGTTGTCTTTTAGCAGACGCCGCACGACGGCGGTTGCAAGCACGGCTGCGGTAGTCGCGCTGCCGCCCACGGCCCCAAGCTCTCCGCCCATGACGCAGCCGCATCCGGCATCCTCAGTGGCTGCCACAGCGAGGCCCTTGGCAGCCGGCCCGCCGCCGCTTGGACCCGGCAGCGTCGCTTCTGCTCCGCCCGTGGCAGGCAACGCGGCCTCGCTCCCGGTGGCCGGAGCACCTCCCGTTGTGGGGACCTGCCCCGCGCTACCCGGAGCACCTCGCGTTGTGGGGGCCTGCCCCGCGCTACCCGGAGCACCTCCCGTTGTGGGCGTGCCGGTGCCGGCGCTGGCGCCGTTACCCCCAGCGTTCACGCTCCCTCCAGAGGCGTCGGCTCCAGCGGTGCCGCCCGTGCCATTCGTACCGCCAGAACCCGGAGGCGGCTCGGGGTTAACCACGGGGAAGGGCCCTCGAATCGCCAGCGTATGGCCGGATTTTTGTAGGTTGGCAAAGAGGACAGTGCCGTCCGGTGAGAAGCAAACTCCAGCTATCTCCGCGCTCTGCGCGACAGCGTTGCGGGCAAACTGGCCCACGTTGCCCTGCGCATCGACGACCTTGATGTAGTTGTCCCCGCTGGTGTCTTCGGCGACGAAGAGGTCACCCCAAGGGGCGACGGTAATGTTGTCAGGCCCCCGAAGGCTGTCGGCAACGAGCGTCAACGTCCCGCCCGCAGCCGAAGGCACGAGCTTGAACACCTGCCCGTTCGTGGTGGCAGTGAAGTAGATCTCACCGTCGAACCACCAGATCCCCTCGCCGCGCCTCACCACCGCGGCACGTGCCGCCTTGGCACTCGCGCGAGCCGTGGCGGGGTTAACCTTCACCCACTCCACCTGGATGCTCTGCCCCATTGTCATGTCTGGGGTCGAGAAGTCGTTTGCGCCGACGGCCTTCATGGCCTGTAGCTGGCCCGTGTATGGATCGGCGGCGGCATGGGTTGGGACCATCCGGTAAAGATGGCTGTCGCCGTCGTCCTCCGTGAGGTACGCGGCGAGCGTGGCGGGGTCGATGCACACGGCCTCGTGCTTGAAGCTGCCGTAGTCATCGATGCGGCGCCGGTTGTCGCCTTCCAACATAACGCTTGCGCTCGTTGGGCAAACCCACACGCCCCCGAGCACAGCAACCTCTTCGCAGCTCAGCCACCCCCAGGGGCTCGGCCCTCCAGCACAGTTGCCCGAGGTGCCTGTCAGCACATCGTTGCTGGACAAGAGTTCGAGCGTGCCGGGAGCCAGCACCAGGCGGCTCACACCACCGTTTAGCCCCAGCTCGTGGTTGCGCATCAGGATGATTTGGCCATCTTGACCCGGGAACGCCGCCATCCCATCGAAGGCGCCGCGCACAGTGCGCCCATCGGTCATCGTAGCCCCGGCGCGCTGAAGCACCGTGTAGGAGAAGCCCTCAGGAAGATCCAACACGCCATTTGGATCTGGCACGAGAGAACCAAACTCCTGAGCCTCCGCCCGACGGCTCGCGAGGCCAGCAAAACCGAGGCTGCCCGCGACCATCGTTCCCCAACCGAGCACCGAGCGACGAGTAAGGTTCATGGTTCGCGACGCTAACTGCGGAGCTCCAACCACAGCAACCGGCAGGGCGCAGGATCATCGAGAAGTTGCCGGAGCGTCACCCCGTCTTCGCATGTTGCTAGCCGCAGGGGGGGCGCGCCACCACACGTGGAGCTAGCTCGTGCGGTGCCCGATCTGCTACGCACCGTGCATGGTCGCGCTCGGCTACAGTAAAGCGTTCACGTACACCATGGTTGGGGGCATGGTTTGGTCAGGCTGGGCGCTCGCGCATGCACCGCCGTCGCTGGGCAGCGCTGCTTTTCTGTTTGCCTTCGCCCTGCTCGTGACCGATCTTATCAGTGGCCTCTTGCACGTGGTGCTCGACAACCCACGCTCGCTCAAGCTTGGGCCCATTCGCGGCCTTGCTGAAGGCTTCCAACGCCACCACGAGAGCCCCGCCAAGATCTACGAGATGCCGCTCTACCAGCATCTTTACGTGATGCACATGCCTCTCACGTTGCTTTTCGTTGCGATATTGCCCTTCCATAACGCGGGTATGTACGTCGTGTTCCTGAGCCTAGTGGTGGGGCTCCACCTCATGCAGCTGGCTCACCTTTGGGCCCACTTGCCCGCGGAACGCGTGCCGGCGCCTGTACGGGTCCTTCAGAACGCGAGAGTACTGCTGCAGAAGCCCCAGCACGATCTCCACCATACCCCGCCTTTTAACAAAGACTTCTGCATCATGACCGGCATCTGCAATCGCCCGCTCAACGCCGTCGTCTCCGTCATCGGACCCACCACGCACTTTTGGCTCGCCATCTTCGTGGTCGTGGCGCTCGCGCCGATGCTCGTAGCGTTCCTCGTCACCCGCGGCGTCTGGTAGAGTTCCACCTGCCCCAGCCGCCGCACTCACTGAGCTACACGAAAATAGACGTAATCACCTAGACCTGGATGATCGGTATCGCTGCCCGCGGCACCGTGGCAATTCACGCACGCTCCGGCTCCCTTGGCGGCAACGCCGCCCCCAGGTGAGTACCAGAACCAACCGGCTCCCCCGTTGCTGTCCGCCTCCACCTTGACCTCGACGTAGATCCCAGAGCTCACAAACTTCACGGCCGCCACACCCACGGGCAACTGGCCGCCCGGAGCGAGCACAGCTTGAGACAGTGCCTGGTTGCTGCACACGCGGTTCGTGCCGCCATGGGCGTGAATCGCCGGGCTGCCCTCGGTCTTGGCTGTTGCCATAGGCTCACACGCCCACTGCTTCTCCCACTCGTTGTCGACGAAGGCCTGCAGCCATGCTGTGAGCTCAGCCTTATTGCCAGGCGGCAGCTGAGGATCGAAAGCTGAATTGCCATTGCCGCCTGTGGAACTGCCACCACTCGACAGGCCTCCTGTCGCAGCACCACCACTCGACAGGCCTCCTGTCGCAGCACCACCACTCGACAGGCCTCCTGTCGCAGCACCACCACTCGACAGGCCTCCGCTTGCCATTCCGCTACCGGTCGAGCCGCCGGTGGATGCCGCAGGCTTGGGGCTAGAAACGGGCGAACTTCCGCCACTGTTCGCGGCGTTGAAACCGGGGGCCGAGCCCTCATTTGCTCCGCCGTCGCTGCATGCGGACAGCAGGAGAGTAGCTACCGAGAGTGCATAGGAACTAGAAAGAAATCGTGGGCAATTGGGGGACATAGCGAATCTCCGGGTTGGAGTCAGAGCCAGCGCTACGGAGCCGACCCGGAGAAAGTTACACCGTGTGGGATTTCTATGAATGCCACCTGCTCGGGCACGGCAACGAAAGAAGCGAGCAGGACTGCCAGGCAACTGCCAGGCCAAGAGAGCCGAGTGTCTGGAAGCCTGTCGCGCAGAGTGGGGCTGCAAGCATCGCTTAGAGGCCTTTAGGTCGGCAGAAGGCACCTCTGCAACGATTCTAGATAGTAAGCATGCGTACTACTTTTTTTTCTGTCCGTGTCTCCCCCGGTTGGAGCGAAGCGACAGGCTTGGGGCTCAACCCTGGTATTTTCCAGCGCTTCAAGAAGAGCGGAGGCGGCGTGCTCTTGTATGGGCCCCCTGGATACGGCAAGACGATGGCGGCACGGGCCATCGCGAACGAGTGCAACGCTCAGTTCACGGCCATTGGGATCAGCGATATCATTAATATGTGGGCGGGGGAAAGCAAACGCAATCTCGCCAGTATCTTCCAGAAGGCCCGCAGTGACGCACCTGCGGTGCTCTTTTTCGACGAGCTCGATGCGCTGGCGTTCTCTCGTAGCAAAGCGCACTCGGATCACACGGCGCTGGACGAAGCTATCGAGACGTTGAAAAGTACCTGCGTCGAGAAAAGCTCTACTGAGGTTCGCGTTGGCATCGCACCCCCCCCGGCCAGGGAGAAGGGCTTCGAACGTTTCGCCGTAATGGTTTCCACGGTAATGCTGTGATACGCGTTTTGTCGTGGCAACCCCGTCGCTCGACACCTCGACAGTTAATTCACGCGGAGCCGTGGGGCGGCTGCTGCATGCGCCCCTCTATATTCGAATCTTAATCGGTTTCGCCGCGGGGATTCTGATAGGCCTGATGCTCGGGCCGAGTGCGAGGTCTTTCGACTTGCCTGCGCGGCTCATCCTACGTGTGTTGGGTGCGCTGGCGCCAGCGCTCATTCTGGTCGCGGTAGTTCGCGCGATCATGTCAGCAGAAATCCACGGCGCGCTGGCGTTTCGCCTCTGCAGGCTCTTGCTTCAGAATACCTTGGTAGCGATTCTGGTGGGGCTTGGTGTCGCCAACCTTTTAAGACCGGGCGCAGGTGCTGCTCTGGCGGCGCCCGCGCAGCGGCCGGCGATCAAGACGGATGTGGTGTCCCAGCTCCTCGATAATGTTCCAGATAGCCTGCTCCGGCCGTTCGTCGAGAACAAGGTCATCGCGGTGGTGTTGATTGCGCTGGCGTTTGGCATCGCCGCGCGCAGCCTGAACGGCTCCGAAAAGCGCACGGCCGAGGACCTGATTGGGCTCTCATTCAACTGCATCATTCGCGTGCTCCATTGGGTCATAGCGCTGGTTCCGCTGGCGGTGTTCGGTAAGGTCGCCAGCATCGTAGGAAGTGAAGGGTTCGAACCTTTTGTACGGCTCGCAATGTTCGTGGGAGCCGTTCTCTTGGCGCTGGCGATTCAGGCCACTTATTACCTGCTACGGGTTCGATTCGGATCTTGGGTGCGTCCGCTATCACTCGTGAGAAAAATGAGCGACGCGCTCGTGATGGCCTTCTCCACGGCCAGTTCGACCATCACCATGCCACTCACGTACGACCGGCTCCGCCATCGCGTGGGTCTACGGGAGCGCTCGGCGAGCCTTGGCGCGCTCGTAGGCTCTAACTTCAACAACGACGGCACAGCGCTTTATGAGGCGATGTCGGCACTTTTTGTGGCTCAGCTCATCGGCGTGCAGCTCACATTTACCGAGCAGGTTCTGGTTATTCTAACCTCCGTTGTGGCGTCCGTGGGTGCGGCGGGCATTCCTGAGGCCGGGCTCGTAACGATGACGCTGGTTTTTACCGCTGTGGGCCTGCCCGTGGAGTACATTGCGCTGCTCCTCACCGTTGATTGGTTCTTAGATCGGTGCCGCACGATGATTAACGTCCTGGGAGATACCAATGTAGCGTGCCTTCTCGATGGAAGAGTCCCGGAGGAGGCCGAGCCGCGCGGGGCACCAGGCTTAGGTTAGAAGTGGGGCGAGCTCGTTAAGGAACGGCGGGGGGCGGCGCAACGCACGGGATGCCGCCGCCTACGTGCGGGCAGTGGAATTCCGGCCTCCCCGCTGCTGCTGCCGAGACATGATAGAGGCGGCACTGCACATGAGCGCCGCTCGTATTGAGCTTGGAGTACTTCTTGAGATCTTCAAGGCTCTGGCATTCTGTCAGGCAAGCCAGCGCGTTGGGCCACTGCTGGTTCGCCCCGGTGCACACGGTTTGAGCGATCATGCAAACCGCTTCGCAGTTGCTGCCACAAATGTTATTTCCGCCCGGGCCTGCTCCTAGGACGGGGCACGAATCTGTGGGTTCCATGGCTGACGATTGAGCCGCGTGCAGACGGCAGCCGATGCTATTGCCTATCGTTTGATCGGCGGTACCTAGGGGCAGGTGACGGCAGACGGCCAAACACACTTCTTGGGTCTGGTAAAGCGCTAGCGTGTCGGTGCAACTCGACATCACCGTCGAGCAATATTCTTGGCACTGAGGCGACGAAGCAGGTGCGCCTCCGCCAGTGCCCCCTGTTCCGCTTCCGCCGCTCCCGGGCGTGCCGCCGGTTGGGATGCCGCCCGTGTGACCATCATGGCCTGCGGAGCCCATTGTGGTACCCCCCGTGCCCATTGTGGCGCCCCCTGTGCTTGGAGCCGCACCGGAAGCGATGCCCACACCGCCGGAAGCGGGGGATCCGATGCCGATTCCCGCACCACCGCCTGTTTCAACCGACCCCGAAAAGCCTCCTTGCGGGTTGGCCTGGTGCCCTCCGCTGCTCTCGCCGCCTGCGGGGTTCGAGCCTGACCCGGCGTTAATTAACGGACCTTCCGAACCCACACCGTTAAACGTGGGATCGACTTTGGCGTCTTGAATGCCCCACATGTCCGCGCATCCGACGGCCGCAAGAATGAGAGCGCTAACGGCCCAATTGCGTGAGAGCATTTTAGAAGGACCCTTCAAGTGAGAACATTTGCACGCCTTTTGCAAAATCGGCATTAAGCCGTAGTTGCGCTGCAGATTTCGATGCTTTTTCATCGGGCGCCGTCAGAACGAGGGTGATCCCACCTATCAGCAAGGCGCCCCCCGCAGCCAGCGACGCGGTGGCATACGACGCGTAATCTTTGGCGTCCGAACGAAGCTCCGCGCCGCGAGCCGTGCAGAGGCTCGCATCCTCAGGGCGGCACCGGCTCTTGGAGGCGTCGTTTTTGCTCAGTGCCCGCGTTGCCAAATAGGACCCTGCCGCCAATCCAACGACACCTGCGCCCGTTGTGATCCAGCCGTAAGTGGCCTGATGACTGCTGGTGGGTACATCTTGGAGGGGGCTACTGGCTCCGAGGTTCGAACGACCAGAATGACTAGAGTTTGCAACGGGCGGCGCTACCGGCTTATCCGCACTGCGCGCAAGAGCTGGGACCGTGACATTGATCACCGTGGCTTGATTGGGGATCAGGACTTGTCGGCTAAAATTCTCATGGCCAGGCGCACGCGCAAAAACTTGCGTGACGCCAGAATCCACGGGGATTTCCATGCTCCAACTTCCACTTGGTATTTCGGTATCGCCCACCGTTACCTTGAGGCCTGGAACGCGAGCAGTGGCATCCACGGCCACCACGATGCGAGCCAAGCGGCTTTTGAGGAGCTTGGCTCGCTCACCAGCTACGGTCGCCCGCCGTTCGTCCCCACGTGTTGAAGCTATGCCCTGCGCCTCTCTGAACGTGGCCCACGCGCTAGCGAGCCGACCATCCATCTCGTAACAGTCCGCCAAATGCAGGCGCGTGCCCAGAGCGTCCTCCAGCGAAAGGCTAGCCCTAAAGCGTTCACAGGCCGCTTTAATGTCGCCCTGTTTTAAAGCCCGCTTACCATCATCGAATGCCGCTTCTGCAGCCGCTTTCGCCGCGTCTTGGGCATCTGCCGCTCCGGGGAGGCCCACAAGAATAGTGATGAAGAGGCAACGAGCCAGCAGGTCGCGAAGAGTCATTTTAAAATCTGTTCCCAAAGTTATCCCTATCGTACGGGTTCACAGAGCCACCGGGTGGCGGAGGGGGCACTGCGACCTTCGGAGCTGCCGTGGGTGAGGGCCAGCTCGGGGCGCGGCGCCCTGCTTTTTGGCTCCAGCTCGGTGTGCGCTTCGTCGCGGACGACCCAGCATCCTCCGCAGCACTGGAGGCGATTGGCACTACCTCGATAACGCCGCTAGCCTGCGGTTGAGCTGGAGTGCTCTCCGCGTCAAGCGTAGCGGCGTTCTTAGCTGCTGTGGTCGGTGGGTCGGCGGCGGGATTAGCCGCCGCTGAATCCGATGCTTTAAACCAAGTGGACAGCAGGAACCCTCCACCCACTAGGAAAAACACCAGCGCGAGAACTGAAGCTTTTTTGCCCCAAGACCGGGCCTCTTGGACCGGCATGAAGACCGGCCCGATTGAGCTGACCGAACTGCCCACCGAATCCACGGCGGGTACCGTTGAGGAGATGGATCCCGCTGCGCGGATCGCGCGAACTCGGGCGGGGATATTTGGCCCAGCCAAGGGATCTGAAATCCGAAGAACTTTGGCGATACGGCTGGCGCTATCGCGGGCTTCATGATCACCAAACCGCGACAAATCCCACGCCATCGCTGCCACGTGCGCGTAGCGGTCCTCTCGATCCTTGCGTAGACAACAATGAACCAGTGCTTCCAATTCTTCGGAGATCTCCGGATTGTTCACGCGAAGCGAGGGTGTTTCGCCAGACAACACCAGCGCACAGACGGAGGGTAAACTTTCACCGTCGAACGGCGGATGCCCAACGAGCAGCTCGAATAGAATAGCTCCCAGCGACCAAATGTCTGAACGCGCGTCGACTTCGGCCGAAGCGCGCATCTGTTCGGGCGACATATAATGGGGCGAGCCCAGCGCCATAGCCGGATTGGTGAGGCGCGTGGTGCGGGGGCTTAATGTGGCGCTCCGTTTAGCAATCCCAAAATCAAGGACTTTAATCATGGGCTCACCATCCGCCCGGCGTGTCACGAACAAATTTTCCGGCTTAAGATCCCGGTGAACAATACCTCTGGAGTGCGCCTCAGCGACCGCCTCGCACGCCTGGAGCAAAAACCCGACGGCCTGGACCGTCTTTAACGGACCTTCGCGCTGCAGGAGCGCACCCAAATCCTCACCTTCGAGATACTCCATCACTATGTATGGAATTTTCTCGACGGTGTGTCCCGCATCGAGAACCCGAGCAACATGATCGGATCGCAATTGTGCCACAGCGCGTGCTTCCTGAATCATTCGCGCCACGACTTCATCATTCTCGGCGAACTGACGGTGCAGCACCTTGAGAGCCACCGTACAGTTGAGGTGAAGGTGTGTTGCCCGGAGCACCGTCCCCATTCCCCCCTGCCCTAAATAGCCATCTATTCGATACTTCTCCGCGATAACCTGGCCAACAGTTACCGAGGCGATCGATTCTAGAGGGTTAACTAGTGGTGGGGAACTGGTCATGGCGATTCAAGAGTTTGAAGATGCTGGCGCGGTCAGTCGTTGTCATCGCTATCATCGCCGTCTTTGCCGGGGCCCTTGACAATTTTGGAGGGATCTTCAGTGAGCACCTTCGTGAAGTCCGCGATTCTGACGCCACCTGGCGCAAGCTCAGCTTGGAGGAAGGGTGAGAGCACTGCTGCTTGATCGGGTAGGCGATTTTTTACATGCAAGAATGACGTGGCGGTTTCGCTGCGATGACAACCGTTACACGTATTCAGGGCGAGAGCTCGACGGACGGGCTCGTCGACACCGGGCACGGTCCAACCGAAGCGGACCGGTGTGAATGAAGAAGCCGCTGCGAACGGCAAACCATTCAGCTCAAGCGGCACATCGTAAGTGCCAGCGAGGATCGCGGCCTGATTGAATACCGCCCACGCGCCGAGCTCGGCCGTACCGTTCCAATGGATTGCCGGCTCTTTTTTGACGGGCTCCGGCACGAGCTCTCCGGAGCTGCCAATCACAAACTCCCGGAGCTCCCACATCAAGCCGAACGGACTTGTGGGATCGGAGCCTGGCTGGGCAAGCGCAACTTCATTGGTGCGGATCTGTGAGAGCGCACTCCCATTCGGGCGGGAGGGCGCCGTGTTCCACTTGGTGAAATCAAGCGTGCGCTCGTGCAGCTTCTCGTTGAAATCTTTGCCCCAGGCTTGAGTGCCAAGCTTATGGTACTTCTCCGCCACAGATTTGATGTCGCTCTTGCCGCTGACTGGGATGATGTATTCAAAAATTACGGTAAATTGAAGCGGTCTGCGATCCGCTCCAAGTGCGCCGAAAAGAAATCGACCTTGCCCTGCGCTACCGGTGGATGCGCTGTTGGGATCCGGCGTCAAACGTAAATCTGGCCGATACGCCACACCTAAGAGTCGAAATGGCAGCACGCTCAAGTCGAAGCTGAGCACACACGTCGCGTCAGTGGCGGGATCTGCCGTGCATGTTGACGCAGTGCTACCGTTCTTGCCGATGCTGCCCAGTTTCCACGGCGTCAGGATCACGTCACGAATTTTCGGCCGCGCTGCGACTGTTTGGCCAGCAAGCGCCTGCGGTGCTTCCCAAGTCTTGAGCCAATTCATCACGAATTGGGATCGCCGCGCGTGGCTCGGCTTTTCGACCGTTGAGAGATTGTCGATCAGGCGTCCGAAGGAGAATCCCCCCTCTCTATCGGTGTTCCATTTGCCAGGGCGGTAGTTAACAAACTTGGCGTCGTTCACGACGCTCACTTCCGTGACGAAGAGTTCCTTCTCTGAAACGATGACGGAAAGCTCGGCGACCTGCTGCTCCGCTTGCACTCTATCTTCCTGACCTCCTTCCAGCCCTCTAATTTCCGCAACACAACCACTGCCCATCGCAACGCATGCCAGCAACGCGACGGGAAGAACCACTCCACTCGATCCCTTTAAAACTCTTGTCATGCTAAGCATTCCTCAACGGCCGCGAAGAAAATGCCGCGGCGCTCCGCTGTATGAGCAAGGACTGTGCCGGGGTAAAGTGCTCTCAGAATAGGATTCGTAATGCGTAAACCGCGCTTTTCGCAACATTGCCGCTGCAGCAAGTCCCTTAGAATTCGGGACGAAGGTCCCGCAGAAACGCGATGAGCTGAAACAGCTACTCGTGCGGAGGGGAGGCGTTTCGCCACGACGCGGCAAATAACGTCAGCTTTTTGGAACTACCTGACACCACAGTCGCGGGGCGTTTCACGCTACGACAACACCTGGCTGAGACACGCCTCTGCAACGATTTCTAGATAGTAAGCATGCGTACTACTTTTATTCTGTACGTGTCTCCCCCGGCTGCAGCGAAGCGACAGGCTTGTGGGAGACAGGCCGAGTCCACTCGGCCCGAGGGGGCAACAGTCTTTTACGGCTCGCGATAGAATCTCGGAACGCGGCGCGAAACATTGGTGAGCACTTCCCAGGGGATCGACCCCATGTGCTCGGCAACTTCCTCAGCCGTGATGGTGGCTTCTCCGAGCGGGCCTTTTTGCGCACCGAGCGCGACACACTCATCGCGCATGTTCACGCCCTCAATATCGGTGACGTCGAGCATTGTCATGTCCATGCTCACCACACCGACGATCGGAGCTCGACGGCCACGAATCAGCATGTGGCCTTGATTGGAGAGCGCGCGGCTCAAGCCATCTGCGTAGCCCAGCGGGACGGTAGCGATGGTGCTCGAGCGGGCTGCCTTCCAGGTGGCGCCATAACCCACGGTTTGACCTTGGCGCAGCTGGCGAAGCGCGACCACTTCGGTGCGCACTCGCATCGCGGGCCTGAGCGTTGTTTCAACAGAAAGCCCTGGAGCCACTCCAAACAGCGCAATTCCAGGCCGAACCATATCGAGCGCCGCAGCGGGGTGGCGGAAGAGAGCCGCACTATTCGCGGCGTGCCGCACGCTCGGTGTGTGCCCGGCTTGGCGAAGCGTGGCCTCGGCTTCCGAGAACAACGCCAACTGATCCAAGATGGCCTCACGGGGGCCCGCATCGGCACAAGCAAAATGAGTCATCAAGCCTGTGACCCGGATTTCGGGGCAGCCGGCTAATGTTTGCACCGCACTGTGCAGCTCGGGCAGCCGGATCCCCAAACGCGCCATGCCGGTGTCGATCTTGAGGTGGATATCCATGGATTCCGCCCCGCCAAATCGCACCTCTTCGGCAAGCTCAGCTATCTGATCGCGGTCGTGAATCACCGGCGTTAGCTGATAACGAGAGATTTCAGCCCAGGCGCGGCCGTAATAGCCGCCCATCACGATGATCGGAGTGCGAATACCGGCTTCGCGGAGCTCAATGGCTTCTTCCAGCAACGCCACACACACGCCATCGATCTTTGCGCGTTCAAGCGTGCGTGCCACTGCTTTGGCGCCGTGGCCATAGCCGTCTGCTTTGAGCACGCCGAAGACGCGAGCGCTGCCAGCCTGGCGCTGCACAATCCGTAGATTGTGGCGAAGCGCTTCCAAGTTGATCTCGGCTCGGGTGGGGCGCACCACATCCGAGGGCGCTGCGCGCTCCGGCCGAAAAACACGCGGAGCCGTCGGGGTGAGTGCCGCCTTGGCGCTTGAATCTTGCAAAGAAGCCATAGTTTCCTACTGAATCGGTACAGCCTGTTGCGGCGAGCGGCCAAGAAACAGGGTGAACGCTATTGGTAGCAACGCACCATGCAGCGCTTGTAGTCCAGCTCGCAACCAGAACAAGCATCCGGCAGGCGCGGTGCCGCCCCAGCGGCAGCCGCATCGTTCGCGGCGCACGGAACCCGACAGCTTTGAAGGGCGGCTCGGCACGCGCTTGCACAATCGTCTGTGGTGAGTTGGGGTCTGTTCCCCGCATCGGGCGGCACGTGCGCACGCGTGGCAATGGGAGCCGGCGGAGAGTGCGGGCTGCCGGCGGAGGGCACTGAGAGATAGAACTGTCGCTCCTCGGGCTTGCGCCGCGCTTCAACGTGGAGCTCGGGGCGAGCTGGATCACCCACTGCTAACGAGCGAACACGGCGCCGTGCGTACTCGATGCGATCACGCGATTGACCGTAAGTATAGGAAGTGACCCATTCCTGCCAGCAGGCGCGCCGATGGGGAGTTGCTGTCTCCGCGTTCAAGTCTAAGCGGTAGCAATGCTCAAAGCGCAGTGTGCCCTCCTCCAGAACGTGCAGGCTCGCGCCACATGCGCAACACGCGAATAGCAGGGCCGCGCCCAGCGCAAGTTGACGGAACCCGCGCGAGGCAGAGCGTTTGGCAGGGTCCGACATTCTCACGCGAAGGGTGCATGGCGGAGCTGCTACGGTCAAGTTGACTCGCGGTTTGCACGCGTTGCCGCACCGGACCTTACGGACTAGCCTCCGGCTCGATGTTCACCGGCCTCGTCGAAAGCCTCGGAAGCGTGCATTCCGCCGTGCTTTCGAGCACCGGCACACGGCTCAGCATTGCCACCGAGCTCGGCCCGCTCAATATTGGCGATTCGATCTCCGTGAGTGGTGCTTGCCTCACCGTGATCGAAGCCAATGGCGGCCGGTTTTCGGCGGATGTTTCCCGCGAGACGCTCGAAAGAACGACGCTCGCCAGTCTCAGCGTCGGCAGCTTGGTCAATCTGGAGCGGCCGGCAACGCTCGGCTCCGCGCTCGGAGGGCACCTCGTCACGGGCCACGTGGACGCCGTGGCGCGCGTTCTTCAGATTGAAGCCATCGGCGAAGCAGCCAGCATGCGCTTTGAGGTGCCGCGGGCGCTCGGGCGTTATCTGGCGGAGAAGGGTTCCGTCTGTCTGGATGGCGTTTCGCTCACCGTAAATTCTGTGACGCCGACCACCTTCGACGTGATGCTCATCCCGCACACCCTCCAGGTGACCACGCTCGGTCGGCTGGTGCTCGGTGGCAGCGTCAATCTCGAGATCGACCTCGTCGCCCGCTACGTGGCCCGCTGGCTCGAGTATCAGAACGGCCCATCCAATCCATGACAACTTCTCTCCGACGCCCTGAGCTCAGCCCGCTTCAAATGGAGCGCGTGAAAACCGCCATCGAAGAGATCAAGGCTGGCCGCATGGTCATCCTGGTCGACGACGAAGATCGCGAAAACGAGGGCGATTTATGCATGGCGGCGGAATGCGTCACACCCGAAGCGATCAACTTCATGGCCACCCATGGTCGCGGTTTGATTTGCGCCACATTGACCGAATCTCAAGTCAATCAGCTCTCCTTGCCCATGATGCAGGCACCCGGCCGGGCTGGCGCGAAGCTGGGAACCGCTTTCACCATGAGCATTGAAGCCAGCGAGGGTGTCACGACGGGCATCAGCGCGCAGGATCGCGCGCGCACGATTCAAGTGGCGATCGATCCCAAGTCAGTTCCGGACGATTTGGTGGTGCCAGGGCATGTGTTCCCGCTCCAAGCGCGCACAGGTGGCGTGTTAGTGCGCGCTGGGCAAACGGAAGGCTCAGTCGATCTGGCGCGCTTGGCGGGAAAGAACGCCTCAGGCGTGATCTGCGAGATCATCAAAGACGATGGCTCGATGGCCCGCATGTCCGATTTGGAGATCTTCTCCAAGAAGCACGGGCTGCACATCGTGGCGATTGCCGATCTGATATCTTATCGCCTGCAGACCGAGCTTTTGGTTGAACGCATCGAGGAAGGCACGCTCACGCTTGACCAAACGGGGACGGCTTGGAAGGTGATCGTTTATCGCTCAGTCATCGAACGCCAGGAGTTTCTAGCATTGGTGAAGGGCGAGCTCAGCGGCAGTGACCCCACTTTGTGCCGGATGCACAGCGGAGCGATGCTGGCCGATCTGTTCAGCTCCACGTCGAGTGAAGGCGGCAGGAATCTGAGCGAAGCGATCTCGGCGATTGAGCGCGCAGGGAGTGGAGTAGTTGTGTACTTGCCGCCACGTGGTGGGCTCGGACAGGAGCTGGGCTGGCTCATCGAACGGGGCTCCAAGACGCGGCTACCCAAAGCCAAACCGTTGGATACCACGCGAGCTGCTCTTGATGTGAATCTGAATACAGCTTTACCGCTGCGCGAATATGGGCTGGGCGCTCAGATCTTGCGGGAGCTTGGACTCACCGAGATCCGCCTGCTGACCAACAGTCCGCGTAAGATTGCGGGGCTTCACGGCTACGGCTTGCAAGTTGTCGAGAGTGTGCCGCTGATCAGCATGCAGAGCTGAGCTCGGAAATCAGCGGAGCACTCTCAAAGATGCTGTCGCGGTGCAATTTTCCGTGAATTGAGGATTGGCTGCCAGCGGCTTTTGGCTCCCATGTTGAAATGGTGTGAGCCGTGGGGTGCCGAGCAGGACACCAGTGAGCCAACAGGAGCCGGTTTCGGCACATCAATTCGGAGGCATCATGAAAATCGTAGCTTTAGGACTGCTCAGCGCAGCAATTGTGGTTGGATTTGCGGGTTGCGGCGGAAGCGACACTCCCGGATTAACGGGCAGCGCCGGAATGTCCAGTGGAGTTGGTGGCTCCGCCACGATCAGTCCTTCGAAAACAACGGGCGGCATAGCCAACGCAATCGGTAGCGGCGGCAAAGCCTCAGGTTCGGGTGGTGCGGCAGTTGGTGTTGGTTCGGGTGGTGCGGCAGTTGATGTTGGTTCGGGTGGTGCGGCAGTTGA
>CAZSUA010000102.1:0-16272 GCA_964609655.1 uncultured Polyangiaceae bacterium
CCAGGAATGGTGGCATCTCTGCCGGATTCGACATCACGCCGCTCGATGTTTTGGACAGCGAGGCCGTAGCGCAGAGTGCTCGCGGTTGCGATGGCGCCTTCTTGGTCACCGGGAAGGTGAATCGCGCCAAAGATGCCGGGGAGGAGTTGCACAAGGCTCACGTCACCGCCACACGCTCGGCACTCAAGGGTCTAAAGCAAGCCGGGGTTCGGCGCGTCGTCGTCGCCAGCACGAGCGGTACGCTAGCGGTGGGCAAAGATCCCGATCGTGTGTTCGACGAACACGATCAGGCGCCGCTCGAATTGCTCGCCAGTTGGCCCTACTATCGGAGCAAGCTGTATGCGGAGCATGCGGCTTTGGAGGCCAATTCCCCGCCCGATTTCGAGGTGGTGGTGGTGAATCCGAGCTTGCTCCTCGGCCCGGGGGATCTCCGGGAGTCTTCCACGCGCGACGTGCGTCAATTCTTAGAGCAATCGATACTTGCGGTGCCACGGGGCGGCATCGCTTTCGTGGATGTTCGCGATGCGGCGCTGGGCATGCTCGCAGCCTTTGAACGCGGGCGTGCCGGCGAACGCTATATTTTGAACGCCAAGAATCTCACCATCGCAGCTTTCTTTCAACGCTTAGAGCGATTGACCGGGGTCAAGGGGCCACGCCTCTTTCTGCCGCGTTCTCGTCCGCTCGCAATCGGGCTCAATAGGCTTTACAGCAACGCCCTGCGCAAGCTGGGCGGAGAGCCTTCCGTTTCTGAAGAAAGCGTCGAAATGGGTCAATATTACTGGTATTGCAGCGCGAAGAAGGCTGAGCGTGAGTTGGAATGGGCGGCGCGCGAACCGGGAGAAACTCTGCGCGATACGGTGCAAGATCTGGTGCTCCGCAAAGTAGCGTTTCCGAAGCAGCCTCTCCAGTTCACGCAGGGCAGTTCTGCCAGCTGAGCAGTTGTCGCGGAGTGACGCCTACGCTACATCAGCCAGGTAACGGTACGTAACGCAACCCAGAGGAGACAAATTCAAATGTCAGTTTCAAAAGCATCCGCGCAGTGGAAAGGCACCCTCAAGGAGGGTTCAGGCAGTGTCGCCGGTGGCAATGGAGCCTTCCAGGCGCCCTTCACGTTTGTGTCGCGTTTCGAAGGTGGCTCGCAGGGTACGAACCCGGAAGAGCTCATTGGAGCGGCGCACGCCGGCTGCTTCTCGATGTTCTTGGCAGCCCAGCTCACCAAGGCTGGCCATCCGCCCACAACGATCGACACGCAAGCCACCGTGCATCTCGGTGAAGGGCCAGCCATCACCAAGATCGAGCTTTCAACGATCGCAGTGGTGCCCGGTGTTGATCTGGAAACCTTCAACGAGAAAGTAGCCTTCGCGAAGGCCAATTGCCCGATCTCGAAAGCGCTGGCAGCTATTCCTGAGTTCGTTCTCAACGCCAAGCTCGCAGGTTGAGGCTCGATTGAGTGGGGGGGCATACACTGCCCCCACCACGCAGTTTCTTTGAACACTTTCTGGGGCACCGGGCACGGAGGTTTGAAGCGTGAATGGTCTCGCTTCCCAACGCCCGGATTGTGCTGAAATAGCCGCATCCTGGGCTTGATCCCTGGTGCGTCGCGCCAGGCAATGGAGCTTTGCGTGCGCACTATTTCGGTCCTTACAGGCTTTTCATGGACAGCTCTACTCGTCGCCACTTCGTTCGCCCGAAGTGCCGCGGGAGCGGCCTCGGTTTCTCCCCCACGCGACGCACAGGCGTCCGATGGTGCGAATGCAGCAGACGCGCCTGACGCAGCAGACACGCCCGACACTGCAGGCGCACCCCACGCAGCAGACACGCCCGACACTGCAGCCGTGTCCGACACCGTGGACCCCGAGCTGGAGTTTGAATCCACCGCTCAAGTCGACGCTCCGCCACGAGAAGTCACTCGACACACTCTGACTCAGAGTGCGCTTCTTCGAGTCCCCGGTACGCGCGGTGACGCGTTGCGAGCCGTGGAGCTGATGCCGGGTGTGGCGCGAGCCCGGAACGGACAAGCGGACCCGATCTTGCGTGGCGCCTCTGCACTTGAAAGCCAAACCTTCCTGGATGGCTCTCCCGTACCGTTTTTGTATCATTTTGGTGGACTCACGAGCTTCATCAGCTCGCGCATGGTTGAGAAGCTAGACGTGTATCCGGGGAATTTCTCGGCGCGCTATGGGCGTGTCGGGGGCGGGGTGGTGGAAGTTACCTTGCGCGATCCGGCGACCGATAGGTTGCACGGCGGACTCGATCTGAATTTCATCGATAGCTCCCTGTATGTTGAAGCTCCCGCAAGCAAGAAATTGGCTGTGGCGGCAGCTGTGCGGCGTAGCAATATCGATCTCGTTTTCGACAAATTAGTGCCGAAAGATGCCTACAATGTCGTGGCGGCGCCCGTCTACTACGACTACCAAACCATCGCCACCTATCGCCCAACTGAGAACACGCGGCTGCGTGTGCTCGGTTACGGTAGTCGCGATTCTCTGAGGCTCTTCTTTGCCAATCCGAATCAGGACGATCCGGCTTTGGCCGGGAGCATCAGCGGCGAGGTCGAGTTTCACCGGCTGGGCGCTGAGCTTTCGAGTCGCGCTGACAACGGCGCCTCCGGTACGGTCTCCTTCAACTTCGCACGTATCGATGCCGCAAAGCACATCGGCGGATTAAGTCAAATCTTCGGCGGCTACGAATTTCACAGTCGGGCTGAGGGCAGTTTTGAGTTCAACCACGCGCTCAGACTCACGTCGGGTGTGGATGCATTCGCGCAGGCGCTTTCGGGTAGCTATCGTGGTCCGCAGCCGGGCTCGGCAGAGGGCAATCCTCGGGACAATGATCCACTCGCCGCCCAACGTAGCGTGTCAGTAAAGAGCCGACCGATCAACCTGATCCGCCCCGCAGCCTACGTTGAGCTCGGTGTGCGTCCTACCGAAGCCTTGCTGCTCACCCCAGGGGTGCGCCTCGATTACTTGGGTGACGTGAAGCAGTGGACGCTCGATCCGCGCCTCTCTGCTCGCTATGAGTTGAATCCGGCGACGGCATTCAAGGCCGGTGTTGGCTACTTCACCCAGGCTCCGGAATTTTATCAGTCACTTTCGGAAATCGGGAACCCGCACATCGATCCGTACCACACGTTGCAGGTGAGCGGAGGCGCGGAACAGAAGCTAGGCGATCAGATCCAGATGGGAGCGGAGGCTTTCTTCAAGCGCCAAACAGCGGTTGTCGTTGGCACAGCAGATGGTCAGGCTCCTCACTTTGAGAACGCTGGGCAAGGCCGAATTTACGGTGCTGAGCTATCGACTGAGGCGCATTGGGCAGGTCAAGGATTGGGCTACGTGGCATACACTCTGTCGCGCAGTGAGCGTCGCGTACCAGGTGAGGTTTGGCGCCTATTTGACACTGACCAAACACATGTTTTAACGCTCGCCGCGAGCCAAGGGCTAGGCCGGGGTTGGGACGTGGGGCTGCGTTTGCGTGTGGTGAGCGGCAATCCGAATACGCCCGTTGTCGGCGCCACCTACGACGCGCGCAGCGGCGTCTATGTGCCCGAGTATACTCGTGTGAATAGCGGGAGGGATCCGCTCTTCCACCAACTCGATCTTCGTGTGGAGAAGGCCTGGACGTTCGGCGAAGCCCGGCTCGCGCTGTATCTCGATTTGCAAAATGCCTACAACGCCAAGAATCCAGAAGGCTATCGCTACAATTTTGATTACTCGAAGAAGGAAGCCGTCACTGGGCTTCCGTTGTTTCCAAATCTGGGATTGCGAGGTGATCTGTGAGAACAAATGGTTTAGGGCTTGCTGGCCTACTACTGGCTTTTGGCGCACTTTCGGGTTGTGATGAGCCACTGTCGGCAGTGGAGTTGATTCAAGGAGTGCGCGTGCTCGGAGCGCGGATCGAGGTCGACGGTGAGCCTGGGCGGCAGGCGCCATTGCCAGGCGAAAAGGCGCGCGCTTCGCTGTTGGTTGCGTCACCACAGCTTAATTCTGCGTTGGGTTTCGCGCTTCAGGTGTGCAGCAGCAATGGTGCGAGCGGCGCGCCCGAGTGCCTGGGCGAGCCGTTTTCCGTGTCCGAACAGCCGCCAGGGGTGATGCGCCAGCCGAGCCTAGAGTTCGTGGTCCCCAATTCCGTGGACACGATGCGGCGTCTGCTCTTGAGCGGAATTGTCTGCCCGGGAGCAGCGCCCTTGGCGGGCGGCAAGGGATGCGAGAACGAACTTCAAGGCACGCGCGTTACGCTCGAATTTGAGCTCGCTCGGCCTTTGGACGTGAATCTGAATCCAACACTGACGGCAGAGTCTCTCATGCTAGATGGTACGGCGTGGCCAGCCTCCACCCCGTTAGATGGCGACTGCGCGGGCCTTGGGTTTCCCGAAGTCAGCGCCAGCTCCAAACACCAACTGGCACTGACGCTGTTCGAGCAAGATCGCGACGCGTTACCTGAAACAGAAGGTGGCGGCAAAGAAACGCTGCAAATCTCGCACTTTGTCACCGACGGTACACTTGAACGCGCGTTTGACGTGTTGGCTCCCGAGGACACCCGTCTCGTTCGTACTGTTGACTGGACTGCGCCGAGCCCTGAAGCCAACCGGTTGGTGCGGTTTTGGTATGTGGTTCGCGATCTGCGGGGTGGGAGTGATTTTACTGAGCGGAACGTGTGCGTGCTGCGCTGAATCATCGTCGTGATGTTGACTTGTTTGCCGTAATTGCCGGGTCTTGCCCGTCGCTTGAAGATAGGAGAGAAGCTTTATGGATATCGTGGGTCGCTTGTTGCAGCTTTCAGAGTTTGGGGCGCGTTGGGTGGTGTGGGTGCTGGTTGCGTTTTCGCTGTTGGCGATTGCTGTCGTGATTGAGCGCGCGGTGGTCTTTCTGAGTTCACGTGATGATGCCGGGAAGCTTCGTTTGGAGCTGCGTCGTCTGTTGAATTTGGGGGACCTTCCGCAAGCACTCAAGCGCCTGGAGGAATCACCCAGCTTCGAAGCACGGGTCGCTGCGGCAGGGTTGCAGGCGGAGGGTGCCGCGAGTGCCGAGGAACGGATGCAGGGTGAATCGGAGCTTTGCCGGTTGACCATGGAAAGAAACCTGGCGTTGCTCGGCACGTTGGGCAATAATGCTCCGTTCATTGGCTTGTTGGGCACTGTGATCGGTATTGTGCGCGCCTTTCGCGAGCTGTCGCACGCTGCCGGTCAAGTCTCCGTGGGGTTGATGTCGGAGATCGGAGAGGCACTGATTTCAACGGCCATTGGCCTTTTGGTGGCTCTGCCGGCAGTGGCCGCTTTCAATCTCTTTCAGCGCTTGATTCGCGCACGCGTGGGACACGCTACGGCGCTAGCCCATGAGATATTGGCGTTCATGAAGGCCCCCAAAGCTTCTGCTGCTCCGGAATGAGGCACCATGCGCGCATTATCTGGCTCCGAAGAAACGATCTCTGACATCAACGTCACCCCCTTAGTCGACGTGGTGCTCGTGCTGCTCGTGGTGCTGATGGTCACCGCCAGCTACCTGGCCTCGAAAGCGATTCCGGTCGATCTCCCTCGCGGCAAAACGGGCGAAGCTCAGACACCGCCCATCACTGTCAGCCTCACTGCACAAGGCTTGCTCTATGTCGATGGAGAGCTGATGGGTGAAGCTCGGTTACGGGAACGGCTGATTCGTGCACGTCGCAACAACGCTGACTTGCGGGCCGTCATCGCGGCAGATGGCGCCGTGCCGCACCGCCAAGCGGTTCACGTGATCGATGTCCTGCGGCAAGAACACGTGGAGCGTTTCGCGATCAACATCGACGCGGACGACTTAGAACGGAATTGAGCCATGCTCTCTCAGCGCAACCTTTGGCCCCTGGCCGCGATATTGAGCTTCTTTTTGCACGGCTTGGCTTACGCTTCGTTGGGCATGGCGTCCGTTTCCTCGCCCCCCGCGCACCGGAAGACGGAGCTGTCTTTCGAGGTAGTTGAGAAAGCATCGCCAGCGGAGCCGCCTAAGGAGCTCCAGAAACCGGAAACGCAACCACAGGTGCCCAAAGCACGAAACTTGAAGCCGATCACTACACTACCGAGCGAGCCTGTGTTTCGGCCTGAAGCGGAGCCGCCGCTAGTGGCTATCCCGGCAACAGGTGTCACTTTGACGGCAACCGGAAACGACAATGCGTTCTCGATGCCTCTCGGAACTAGTGGCGCACTCACCCCCGAAGCTCAACCAGCTTGGGATGGGCCCACCGCGACGCCATTCCCTGTGCGCCGTGTGCCTCCAGCTTTTCTGCAACCCCAGTTGGTTGCTGCGTCGGATCTTTCGACACGACCTTCGCCGCCAGCGCTCGGCTCGGCCCTGGAGCGGAATTACCCAGGTGAAGCGCGTCGCCGTGGTCTCGGCGGCACAGCGAAGGTTCGAGCGCGTATCGATCCCGATGGTGTCGTGCGGCGTGTGGCGCTGCTCGATGAGAGTGGCCTTGGGTTTGGTTCAGCTTGTTCTCGTACGTTGGTCGGTTCGCGCTGGTCTCCGCCAAAAGATCGCTCAGGGCGTTCCGTTGCCACCGAGATCCGCTACACCTGCCACTTCAAGGTTCAGCCATGATGGCCCTTCGATTTCCAGCAATTGCTTTCCAAGTCACGCTCGTGCTCATGTCCTCGGTGCTGGCAGCGCCGCTAATTGCGGCTGAGAACACAGCACGAGTTACCCCGGCCACGACGCTCCCTGTCGCGCCGACGGGGACCCCCGGAGTCGCCGTCCCTCCAAATCTGCCGTCGCTCAAGGTCTGGGTAGCCGTGCAGGCGGGCCAGCTTAATTTGTCGCGCCTCAGAACGGAGCTGGAGCGTGAATTGAGCCGCGACGTGGTGATCGCGGGCGACGCGGGGGAGGCGAGTGTCCGGATCATCTTAGAATCTCAAACGCGAGTTTCAGTGAGTTATACGTCTTCGAGCGGAGAGCTGCTGACGCGATCCCTTGATCTGCCATCGAACGCACGGCGTTCGTTGGAGATCATCGCGTGGGTCACTGGGAACCTGGTGCGTGACGAATCCTCAGAGTTGTTGGCAGAGCTTCGCGCTCGCCGCAGCACGACCGGAACGGAAGCAGCACTCGTCGATCAAGCTACACCAGTTCCGGCACAGTCCTCGCCTTCTACGCCAACACAGTCACCACCGAACCAACCGCCAGGTCGCCAAGCGAAGTCGAAATCGAATCGTAAACCTAAAGCACCCGTCCAAGCGTTAGCCTCCAGCCCGAGCAGGTCGCCCCGAGATGAGGCTGCACCGGAGACCGTTCACTTGCTACCTCGAGCCAAATATGGCTTTGATCTCGCACTTGCCACACCCTGGTCGCTGGTGCCGGATAGTCCAGAGCGCGAGCTCAGTTTGGAGCTAGCGCTGGCCTATGCGGACGTCGGTGCACTCCGTGGCGCTGGGCTCGCAGTTGGCGCGCTCCGGTTGCGCAGTGAGCTGGAGGGTGTGGGGTTTGGTGTGGGGTACGCGCGTGCGCAAGGAAGCGTGCGTGGGGTGCTCGGAAGCGCTCTTGTCGCCCAGAGCGAAGGGCCTTTGGTGGGTGTAGAAGTCGCGGGTGTGGTCTCGCTCCAGCGTGGCGCGGCTCGCGGCGTTCTACTCGGTGGGGTGGGCGTTGTGAGTGGCCCTACGATTGGAGCTATCGCTACTGGCCTGGTGGCGATTGCGGATTCGAATCAAGGTGTGGCCGCAAGCGGTCTGGTCTTGGTGCTGAAGCAGCCGAGTTTGGGCTTCGCGGCTTCAGGAGTTGGGATTTACGCTGCTGGTTATCAGGGTGTGTTGGTCAGCGGCGGAGCGAATATTGTGGGAGATTTTGAGGGATTCGAGGTGTCGGGCTTGTCTAATGTTGGCCAGCGCGTGCGTGGTGTTTCAATCTCTACAGTGAATCTCCATTCACGCGTGGATGGCGTGCAGATAGGGCTCGTCAACATTTCGTCGGAGCTCCATGGGGCCGCGGTTGGCGTTATCAACTATGCGGGCAATGGTCGCCTTCAACCTCTGCTCTGGGCTAGCAGCGATGGGGCAGCACATGCAGGGATGAAGTCGGTCACAGGCTACAGCTACTCGCAACTTGGCGCGGGCCTGCGCAGCAATCAAGAATTGAGCATCGAAGGCGGCTTTGGTGCCCACCTTCCGAGCGGGCAGTTCTTCCTCGAACCCGGCGTTCACTACGCGGAAGTTTGGGACACACGGAAGGCCACAGCGCAGCAGGCGTACAGCGCCTTCTACTATCAGCTGCAAGCTGGGCTGCGCTTGGGGGAGACCGCTGATCTGCTCGTCGGTGCAAGGCTCAAGCACGTGGTTCAGGGGGGAGGGCGAGGGGCTATCTCCCCGGAGGCGGTCGCTGGCGTCGCATTCTTCTAACCATCTGTATTTAATAGTATTTCTAGATCGCCCGGTTACTTTTGAACAATGTGAAGCTGACCGGGCACCAAGTCGAAAGATGGCCGTACCCGTTGGTCAAATTCCTCGCATCCCTGCCCGGAGCGCCCATGCAGAGCGAGTTTTCGCGGGCGATGCGCTATGAATACGCTCAGTCTCGTGTTGTCACCGGCTCTGCCTCAAGACGTCGCTCCTGACGTTGAAACGGAGCTGATTCCGCGTCTGATGGCTTCCGACCCGCGTGCGATGGGTGAAGCTTATGACGCGCACCATGCTGCGGTGCGAGCCTTTGCCGCGCGGCTCGTGGGTGAGGCCAGCGCTGCGGAAGATTTGGTGCATGAGGTCTTCCTTTCGTTGCCGCGGGCCATTCGCAGCTTTCGTTACGAGTCTTCATTGCGCACCTTTTTGATTTCAATCGCGGTCAATCACGCCCGCCACCACGTGCGTGCCGCTACGCGGCGTCGTTCCGCGCACGATCGGATGGAGCGAGAGCCCACACGCGCGGTGTCAGATCCCGAGGCGCTCACGCGCCGCAAGCAGTTGGCCTCAGCCTTGACGCGAGCTTTAGACACGCTTCCCCTCGATCAGCGTGTGGCCTTCGTGCTGTGCGAAGTCGAAGAGCGTAGCTCGCGCGAAGTGGCCGCCATTGTCGACGTTCCAGAGGGCACGGTGCGCACGCGTCTGCACCACGCCAAGCAGAAATTGCGCGCGATGTTGGCAAAGGAAGGTCAGCTATGAGCGACGATCTGCTCAAGGAGGCTACCCAGGCGCTACGCGACGAGGCAGCCGAAGCGAGTCCTGGTGGCAACTTCACACGGGCACGAGTGCTGGCGAGCCTCCACCAAACGCGGGTGAAGCGCCGCACGCTCGTGATGCCACTGGTTGCACTGTCGGCAGCCGCAACGGCGTGGGGGGCAGCCAATGGCGCATTGCCGCGCATCGTCGCAGTGATCAGCCAAGCACTCGGGTCAAAGGCCAGCCAAGAGGCAGTGACCTCAAAACGAACATTCCACGGACCGAGCGGGTCAGTGAGGGTTCACTCACCGGCGAATCCCTCCGTCTCCGTCTCATCCAGGAGCCCCGCCCAGGTTGCACCCACGGTCCAGGCCGCCCCCGTCGTTGTGGATGTTGCCATTCCGCGCGAGTTAACGGCTAAGCAACAGCGCGAGCTAGCTCGTAGCACGGCTCTCAAAGCCACTCCCAACTCGGGCTCGCGCGCCGTGTTTTCAGACGCCGATGGCGATCTGTACCGCTCGGCCCACACGAAGCATTTCGCGGAACGGGACTACGCGAGCGCCTTGGTAGCCTGGGATGAGTACCTGCAAGCAACACCCAATGGCAGACTCACGTTGGAGGCGCGTTACAATCGCTCGCTCTGCTTGCTCCGGTTGGGGCGTGAAGCCGAGGCGCGCACGGCGCTTGAGCCGTTCGCTTCGGGTAAGTTGGGATATCGCGAAAAGGAAGCGCGTGAGCTCCTGGAAGAGCTGGCCGCCGGCGCTCCGAAGCCTTGAGTCAAAGAGCGTGTTGAACGTGGGTATTGGTCGAGCTTGCCCGTGGTGCTAGACTCGGAAAGTGACGAGCGAAGAGCGGGCTGCGAAGCGAGTCGAAGTGATGGTCATTCGCAAGGGTACGCTGGGCGAGCCTGAGGTGGATTTCAGCCCTACGAGGGGCGTTGAGGCTATCTCTCTGGCAACGAGACTTTCTGCGCAATGTTTCAGTCTTGCTGGCCTCGCAGTCGCCAGCTATTCGCGCACCAGCTTGCCCGTGCGTTTCGTTCCTAGAATTGGCGCATGATTGAGCTCTTCGACGACTTCCGTGATGTGCTCGTTGAGCTTCATAGGGCGGGAGCGCAGTTCGTCGTCGTGGGAGGTCATGCCGTCGCATTTCACGGGCATCCACGCGCTACCAAGGACCTCGATATTCTGGTTGAGGCGACCGTGGACAATGCCCAAAGTGTTTATGCTGCGCTAGCCGCGTTTGGTGCGCCCTTGTCGGCTTTTGAGGTAGGCGTCGAGGATTTTGCTTCCTACGATGGTATCCTTCAGCTTGGATTGCCTCCGGTGCGGATAGATATCATCAATCGCGCTGATGGCATTACGTTTGCCGAAGCAGTTGCGGACGGTAACAGTTTCGAACTCGACGGATGCGAGATCCCCGTTATCGGACTCGCCGCCCTGCTCAAGAACAAACGTGCGGCTGGCAGGGCTCAAGACATCGCCGACGTGAAAGCTCTTCAGAGCAAATAGCGGATCTTAACCGTACGCAAATCTCGAAACCAGCTCTGGCATTTGCGCGTCGGCTTCACGCTCTGCGCGTGAGCGTGGGCCCACCTGGGGATGCGGCACCATCGTGCCGTCTTCGCGCAGCGGGCTGGCACCCGAGAGTTCGAAATTGCCGTGTTTGGAGTCCTTAAATTGCGGATCCCGGACACTCGCGTGGCGGTCGCGCCCGAGGCGCTGCCAGGCGGGAAGATCGAACAGGAGGGTCATGGTTTCTCGGCCACCGGCACCGTGCACGCCGTCGCCAAAGAAGGGTGCTCCGCTTGCGTCCCAATAAAGATTGTGGTCGCACAGAAAGTCGCGGTGCTGCAGGCTGCCACTCTCATCGCCGAGCCCACCGACGAACATGGCTTGGCCGTCTGAAAGCATCAGGTTATCGTGGAAAGAGAAGGCATTTGTGATAGCGCCATCATCGAAGCCGCCTTTCTCGGGCCAGCTCATGCGATTGCCGCGTGAGAAGCTGATCAGACCTTCTCCGGCGTGCGCAAAGATATTGAATCGAATCGAATTTTCGCGCCCAAAGTGCTGATGCAAACACTGGCTGGAGATGTTGTAGATGACGTTGTGTTCAATCACGATGTGGCTGGAGCCTTCATCGAGATTGATGCCAAAGCCGCCGTAGTTCCTGCGGGTGACGTCGTGGATCAGATTGTGGCGAATGGTGGTGCCGGGCTGCACACCTAAGGTATAAATCGCTGCTAGATCGCTCAAGACGCCCTGGCCAAGATTGAACACGTGATTGTGTTCGATGCGAGTTTCGGCTGTCATTTGAGGGCGGTAGCCCCAGGTCCAACCGACTGAAATGGCCGTGTAGTAGAGGTCTGAAATGCGATTGTACGCGATTTGGGTGCGGGCACCGTTCATCAGCAAGATCGCGCTCGAAGCAATGAACACGCGACCCAGGGCAACGAACTCATTGTCGGTGATGCGATGGCCTTCACTCCAGAAGACGGGTGTGGTTTCGAATCCACCGCCATTCACGATCAGACCGCCGCCGCCCAAATCTTTGAACGTGCAGCCAATCACGGAGCATTGCTTGGTGCCCTCTCCCAATTTGACGCCGTAATTGCCAAAGTGTTCGAAGCTGCAGTCCCAAAAGCCGCTGAAGCGCGTGTGCGTGAATTGAATCGTGGGCGGCACATACGGATCGCTCTGGGCCGTCCGGTGCACGGGCTCCCAGTTGGCATAGCGAAAACCAATGCCCACGAATTTCAGATTCTCAACCGGATGTTCGGGCGTCCCCGCCACCTCCAGCAACGAAGCTCGCGTCGTCACCACCACATCGCACTGATTCGGATCTTCGCCCGGGAGTGGCAGATAATACAGCTTGCCGGCTTGGCGATCACAGCACCAATCACCAGGCTTTTTGAGCTCCTCCAGCACATGTTCCAACCATAGAAATGGCTTCAGGAACTCCGAAGATAAGCGGTTGCGTCCGATGGGGCGCGTGAGCACTAACATCCCATGCTCAGCGTCGAAGCGTTCGATGGAGATGCGATCCGCCGAGAACAGCGAAGGAATGATGGCGTCGATAGTCTCGGCGGCTTTCAGGGCCGGCAAACGACCCTTTTTGATCTTGATGCCGTACACATCTTTGCCAAGCGCGTGCGCTTCAGAGTGGCCTTCGATCTCAAGCTCTTCGGTTCTGGCGACTTGCCTCCGTTCGCCGTTAATGAACAGCTGGCGAAAGAGTCCACCGTGTTGGAGCAGGGTGGCCACGTCCGCGACGTAGGCTTCCGTGCCGGCGAGGCTCGTCCTGGTGAAATCTTTAACCCGAACACCGGCATCGATGAAAGCCTTGCCGCGGTTGCTGGCTTCTAGCGTTAAATTGCTGCCGCCTGCGGCGTCGAGTGCGAGTGGTTCGGTGATCGAATACACCCCGTCCGCCAAGATGATCTGGGCTTCCTCGGCTTGAACACCGGAGTGGCGCAGGGCTGCCTTGGCGACGCGCACACGGTGGAGTGCGGAGCCGAGCGTTCTTACGGGCCCCTTGTTATCTGCACTCGCAGGGTTGTCGGTTTGACCCGTGCAGCGATCATTCCCGAGCGGATTGCAATGAATGAGGATCTTCATGAGGGCGCAAGGGTGGAGCACGTTCCCACCATTGGCAATGCCCGCGATCGCTCAGGGACGAATCACTTGAGTTCCCGCGGGCGCTTGATACGAAAACTCACCGGGCACCACCTTCACGTTCACCGAAGGCGTCAAGAAATCGAAGCGATTGCGGTTGCCCTGGGCATCCAACAACAGGATGCGGCGCACCTGAAACGTTTTCTTGTCCACATACAGGAGGACATTCTGATAGGCGGGCGTGGGCTCTTTGGGCTCACCCAGAAGCACATATCCACCGGGAAACTTGAACTTGACGGCGTCGAGCTGCTTCAAATCAAACGTTTTCTTGAGGCTGCCGCCACCGATCAGGAATGAAAGAGCTGCAGGATAGTAGCTCTTGTTCATCGGCTGCTCGTACATTTGCTTGCTGCCTTTTTCGTACACGCGGATGAGCTTGCCGTCGGAGACAACGCGATTGCCGTTGGTGTAGCGCCAGCTCATTTTCCCTGGCTTTTGGAAGATAACCTGGCCGTCGGTCTTCTTCACCTTATTCGGAAACTTCATTTCGTAGCGTTGCTGGAAGCCCGCTTTGAAGGTCTTCGTGTTGTCGTAGTACTTCTGTACGCCGTCAGCGATTTCCTCGGCGGTGGGTGCGGCTGCTGCCGGTGCAGGTGAAAGCAGAATTAGGCCCGCAGCGGAGCCCAAGAGGAGAGTGAATGAGCGACGATCCATGGCAAACTCGACTTACGCTCTTCTAGCGTAAAAGCTACCCTCCGGCTTTGCGACGCCGTTTTTTTCCTCCCAATAGCGCCGCCAGGGCAGTTCGTTGGGCGGGACTGCGACCCGCCAAAGCTTGCATAAAGGGGGCGATCCGGAGGTGCGTTACCGCCAGCGCCAACGCATCCGCCGCATCCGGCTCCGGCAACCCGTTAAGACCCAAAAGCGACTTGATGACGCGGGCCACCTGCACTTTTTCTGCTTGGCCGCTGCCCGCAATCGTTCGCTTCACCTTAGCGGGCGCATACTCTGCAATCTCAACGCGCTTCTGCGCCAAGCACAGCAGGACCACGCCGCGCGCATGGCCGAGCTTGGCTGCCGCCTGCGCATCCTTGTAAAAGAAGAGCGTTTCTACCGAACCCACGTCGGGAGAGTGCGTGCCCAGCACTTGATTCAGCTCTTCGGCAATTTGTTCCAGGCGTGCACCGAGGCCGTCGCGCTCGTTCGTCTTGATCACGCCGTGTGCCACGTGGATAAGCTTGGCACCATCCCTGCGCACGACGCCCCACCCGAGCTTGCGCGTTCCTGGGTCAATGCCGAGCGTGATCACGGGATATGAGATACCAGGCTGGGCCAGCCATGGACAGCTCTTTGCACCCAGCAACGGCGACGTGTAGGCTCTTTGCTATGTCTTGGGCGCCCGATGTGGTGGTCATCGGATCGGGTCCCAACGGGTTGAGCGCAGCGATCAAGCTGGGGCGCGCTGGCTTCCGCGTGCTGGTGCTGGAGGAGAATGAGCGGCGCCCTGGCGGCGCGATGGGCACTGAAGAGCTGACTCTGCCTGGCTTTCAGCACGATACAGGTCCAGCTTTTTTTCCGTTTGGAAAGTCGAGCCCAGCCTTTCGTGAATTTGGACTGGAAGGGTTGGGGATCCGTTGGGCTTGGGCTGATTTCGAAAGCTGCCACGTGGCGTTGGATGGGAGTTCGGCGTGTTTGAGTCGCGCGCCTGCCGAGCCTTTAGCCAACTTTGGATCGCGTGAAGATGCTGCTGCTTGGAATCGCCTGGCCGCGTTCTATCGGGAGCATGAGCCCAGGCTTCTGCCCGCCCTGCTCGGGCCAGTTCTGCAGTTTCGGGCTTGGCAACAGGTGGGCCTCGGACCTGCGCTCAAGCTGGGTTGGTTGTTGGCACGGAGTGGGCGCTCATTGGCCGAGAAGCTGTTCAAAAGTGAAGCGGCACGTCGAGTGCTGCCAGCGCTGGCGCTCCACGCGGATGTGGGGCCAGCGGATCGATTCGGCGCAGCTCTCGGTTTCATGTTAGCGGCCAACGCGACGACCGGTGGCTTCCCGGTGCCGATCGGGGGCGCCAAAGTGATCACGCATGCGCTCGTGACACTGTTGGAGCGCTACGGTGGGCGCGTTCAGCTGGGAGAACAGGTGCGTCGAATTCGGCTAGAAAAAGGCCGTGCGGTGGGGGTGGTGACGGCAAACGGTTTGGAGATCGGGCCTGTGAAGGCCGTGGTGGCGGCGACGGGCGTGAAGAGTTTGTTCCTCGACTTGATCGAGTCAGGTGCCTTGCCGAGTGGCGTGCTGCGCAAGGCGCGCAACTTTCGCCAGGGGTGGGGAACGTTCAAGCTCGATTTTGCGCTGTCTGCCGCAGTGCCGTGGAAGATTGAGTCAGCACGGCATAGCGCCGTGGTGCACACGGGAGAAAGCTTGCTCGATTTGGAACGCTTCACAGCCGAGGTGCGTGCTGGCAAGCTGCCAACGAATCCGTACTTGGTGGTTGGGCAACAGAGCCTGATCGATCGGCAGCGGGCGCCCGCCAATCAACACACGCTGTATTGCTACACCCACGCGCCCTCAGTGATTCCTGGAGGGTGGAGTGAGCAGAAGGAGCGTTTCGCGGACACGATTGAAGAGCGCTTGGAGCAATTCGCGCCCGGATTTCGGACCCATGTCAAAGCCCGTGCCGTCCAGTCCCCCGAGGACCTTGCGGCACAAAACTCCAATCTGCCCGGCGGTGATCTGGGTGGCGGCTCCGCAGCTTTCACGCAGCAGCTCATATTTCGGCCATTTTTCCCGCATTTTAGCTATCGAATGCCCATTCCCGGGCTGTATCTTGCGTCCAGCTCGGCCCATCCGGGCGGAGGTGTCCATGGGATGTGTGGTTACAACGCAGCGAAGCAGCTCATTGCCGATCTGAGCTGAGTGGCGAAGGAGCGGCGCCTGGTCTATTCAAACAAGATGGCTCCAAAGCTGCCGCGAAACCCCAGCCCCACGAACCTTGCCTGGCTCGATCTCGAGATGACGGGGCTCAGCCCCACGCGCGATGTGATTCTCCAAGCAGCGCTCATCATCACGAACTCAGAGCTGGAAGTGCTGGAAGAATACAGCTGCGACATCTGGCAACCTGAAGCCGAACTCGCAAAAATGACTCCCTTTGTGCGCAATATGCACCAAAAGAATGGGCTCTTGGAGCGCGTGCGAGCTTCCACCATGGACACCATGGCCACCGAGCGTTTCCTTTTGGAGCGGATGAGCGGCTGGTGCACCTATCCGGCCACACTTTGTGGCAACACGATCGGGATGGACAAGCGCTTCGTGGAAGCTTGGATGCCCGGCTTGAACGGCTTTCTGCACTACCGCGTGGTGGACGTCTCGTCGCTCAAAGTCTTAGCGCGGCTCTGGTACGGCGACGAAGCCGTGTACGAAAAGCCGAAAGCCGGCGAACACGATGCGATCGTGGATATTCGAAACTCGATCGCCGAGCTCAAACACTACAGAAAAGAGCTGTTTCGCAAAGGGTCCTGAGCCACGGAGGGGGAAGCGAGACATTAACGCGGTGAGGGGGAC
>CAZSUA010000103.1:0-16093 GCA_964609655.1 uncultured Polyangiaceae bacterium
TGCCGGAGGCGAGCGACGCCTGAAAGCTTCGCCCCAAACCCTCAATCGATCCGGGGCCTTTGGGAATGCTGATCTTGCTGGGATCGGTGCCGCTCGCTTGAAGTGGCTGAGCCAGCAGGAGCAACAGGAGGCTCAGCAGCCAGCCGCCGAATGCCTTCACGCTCACTGGATGCTCATCAAACAGGAAACGTTGACGTTGAGGGGGCAACACGTCCCCAGTAGGTGCCCCCACCCGCGCGTCCTCGGCGCCAGAATAACGACTCCTAAACACCAGCTATTCCCTCCGCCTCCGGCCGCGCGACCTCCCCGGCAAAGCCGTGCTCGCGAGTGCTGCTCTCCGATTGAACGAAGTGATTTACTCGCTCCAACGACATCGCAGCACACGCTGCGCGCGCCTGGGGGAGGTGACGCTTGCACGAATGCGGAGCAGGTCAATACAGCTGGCAATGCCCTAAAGCTATGAAGCACCAGCGAACCCATCACCACGTTTCAGCCTTCGCGTCGTTTCGTGCGATCGCCTCTGAAAACGCCTCCATCGCCCCTAACCGAGCTTGATTCTCCTTCCCGCGAGCTCGAGCCCAATCAATTAATTCACCCATCAGCAAAAGTCGGGCGTGATTTCCGCGCCACGTGTGGTCGTCTATATAAAACTCGCCGTCCCCCAAAATTGGGGGTGAATAGTCGCCTGCGTCAAACCATCCCCAAATTTGAGTATTCACTAGAACTCCACCACTGTTACTGATAGGGCCTTGTCCGCTTTCGAAGGTGCATCGATTAGGGCTTCGTTGAGATTCCCTGTGGGACCGGCACCGCCTCCAAGCGCCCCGCCTGCACTTCGTCCAGAGTGTGTGTGCATGCCCTGTTCCAGTCTTACTAATCTCGCCGCGCTAGGTTTCGTAAATGCCGTCAAGCTCAGCGACTACCGATTCGTCGGAGTCGGGAATAATTCCCGAACGTGTGAAAGAATGCATACATCCGTCTACTAAATACGTGTCCGGGTAAGGGGCCCAATTGCGACTCAGCCCATTGCCACATCGGCTGCACGCCAGTGAGGCCAGTTTTGTTTCCAATGGTGGGCCGATGTACACTTCCTTTGCAATCGTAACCGCAAATAATGCTCCGCATGTAAGGCACGTAATCAATGAATGCCCGGAATTATCGGCCGGATACGAAATCAGTAGCTGGTCCGGACGCACCGCACCGGGGCGTAAGTTGGATACATGCCAACAGCGAACCTTAACCTTGATCATTTAACAACTCCCGTGGCACGAGCAGAACCATTCAGGACGTTGGTATTGATTGTGCCCGGTGCACGCAATGAGGGCGCACTTAGGCTATTGACGTCGAGGGGATGGCTTGAGACATAACCTCGGGGAGCAACGGAAGAGCTTCCGTTGATGCCCAACTCGTACTTGACTTTAAGTATAGTCGGAGTCACGCCCGGGTTATGGTGGGCGAATTCGGCAGCCGCACCGGTAGTCGAATTGTTCACGTACACACCGCCTGTCCCCAATCGCGCTGGCTTAGTTCCCATCCTAAAACCGCTCTCAAGGATCGACGACGCAGCCTCTGGATAAGTCGCGTGATACCCCACGGTGGTTGTGTTGCTGGACGCGGTAGAGGTTGTAGCCGATCCCGCCGGCTTAGCCGCCCGCAGGCTCTGCACCACCTTGCTGCCCCCGCGAACTACTCCTGCCGTTAACATCCCGACGCCGGCGTCGATCGCTATATCCCGCGCGGTGCCGAGATCTTTGCCGCCACTGACTATCGCTCGCTCTGCCAGCCCTGTTGCCGTGGTGGATGCACCGCCGATGCCCAGTACGGCCACTAAACCAGCTGCCGGCACCGCCGCCGTGATCGCGCCTCCCAGCGCTCCGCCTGCACTCGCCGCGCCAACTCGCCCCCAGTAGGTGCCCCCACCCGCGCGTCCTCGGCTCCTGACTAACGACTGCTCAACAGCACCTCTTCCCTCCGCCTCCGGCCGCGCGACCTCCCCGGCAAAGCCGTGCTCGCGCGTGCTGCTCTCCGTTTGAACGAATTGATCTACTCGCTCAACGACCTCGCAGCACGCGCTGCGCGCGCCTGGGGGAGGTGACGCTTGCGCCAATGCGCAACACGTCAAGATCCAGAGCAGAGCCTTAAAGATATGAAACGCGCGAGTAGCCATCACTCAGTCGACGCGGAGGCCAGGCAAGATGCCTTTAACCGATATGACTTGACCCCAGAAACCATCTATCTCCTCGACCAGTCCTCGTTTTTGGTCGAGAACCTGTTGCAACTGTGCTGTTACTATGTTTAAGTCCAAACTCAAGACATTCCAATTCTCGCCGTCATCTCCGACTAGGCGGTACGCCCAAATCAGCCCGAATGCTGACTTCGCGTCTTTTCTGGCGACGGCGACTGTTAAGGCTCCCATGATACCTAACCGGGCTCGGTCTTCCTTTCCGCGAGTGTGAGCCCAATCAATTAACTCGCCTATGACCAAAATTCGGTCGTGATTTCCGCGCCACGTGCAGTTATCTATGTAACAGTTCCCGTCCCCTAAGATTGCTGGTTCATAGTCGCCTGCGTCAAACCATCCCCAAATTTGAGTATTCACTAAAACTCCACCACTGTTACTGATAGGGCCTTGTCCGCTTTCGAAGGTGCATCGATTTCCCAGCGCCGCGCCTGCACTCGCCGCGCCAACACGCCCCCAGTAGGTGCCCCCACCCGCGCGTCCTCGGCGCCAGCATAACGACTGCTCGACAGCAGCTATTCCCTCCGCCTCCGGCCGCGCGACCTCCCCGGCAAAGCCGTGCTCGCGAGTGCTGCTCTCCGATTGAACGAATTGATTTACTCGCTCAACGACCTCGCAGCACGCGCTGCGCGCGCCTGGGGGAGGTGACGCTTGCGCCAATGCGGAGCACGTGAACAGCGCGAGCAGAACTGAAAAGATATGAAACGCCCGAGTCGCCATAAGCTATTCACTCCGCACAGAGGCCATGCCAATCCCTTTAACCGATTCCATTTAACCCATAAACCAAGAGTGCTGCTTGGCTCGGAGCCCGTGCCGGTCCGGGCCTCAGCGCGCTTCTCCCGCGCTCTCGCGAATCCTTCTTGCGCTCCTCTTAGCCTCTTCCAGCAGTTCCTTGGGATCGGTTCCCTTCATTTCCACCCTGTGGCCGACGCTGTCCGTGCCAATCACCGCGTAGACGTTTGCAGAGACCTCTTCGATCACGAAGGTCCATCCCACGACGTCTTGAAACACCTCCCTCACGGTACCGCCCGCAGGAATCCCTGTTGGGTTAGCTCGCCCAGAGTCTTTGCGCTTCTAAATTGAGTACCCATCCCCAACTGACCGAATGCTGGTGCCACGGTTCCAGCTTCAACCGAGAACGGCTTTACAACCTCGAATGAATGCAGCGGGCCAACCGTCCCAGGCGGCAATGCTCGAGCAGCGAGTGGCGTGCCAACCGGCGAGAAGAAGCGCGAATTAGCGCTCCCGCCAACCCGATCGATTACCCGCCCTTCCGTCAGGATTGTTTGTGTGGTTTCTCCGAGAAATCCACTATTGGCCGGATAGAAGGGTACGATGGCTCGCTCCGCCGCTCCTCCCCTCGGTGACTGGCTCGCGGTCGGCGCGCTAGCACTAACTCCCGCCGGCTTAACCGCCCGCAGGCTCTGCACCACCTTGCTGCCCCCGCGAACTACTCCTGCCGTTAACATCCCGACGCCGGCGTCGATCGCTATATCCCGCGCGGTGCCGAGATCTTTGCCGCCACTGACTATCGCTCGCTCTGCCAGCCCTGTTGCCGTGGTGGATGCACCGCCGATGCCCAGTACGGCCACTAAACCAGCTGCCGGCACCGCCGCCGTGATCGCGCCTCCCAGCGCTCCGCCTGCACTCGCCGCGCCAACTCGCCCCCAGTCGTCAATTCTACCTGTGGTGGCGTATTGGCGAGCGCCTTCTATGCCTGCGCCCACTACCGCTCCAATGGCGGCTCCTGCAACGATGTGCCAGAAGTCCCCATTGTTATCTGCCGCGACGACGGGCGTTAAGTTGGCGTAGGCGTACGGGTTGGCAGCGCCGAAGTCGGCGCCGACTAGAGCTTCAGGGGAATCGAGAGCGACAGCGTCGCCTGATGACCAGAACCCTAGCGATGCATTGTAGAACCGGGCTCCAAAGAGATCGAGGCCAACGCCGCTGTCTCGAACGCCGGTTGCGAAGCGTTGGGACTCACTCGAGGTGTCATAGCGGGCGACGCCATATGGGTAGGTTGCGAAGCGTCCCTGCACCTGCCCGGTGCCGGAGGTTTCGGCAAGCACGGACCCCAATTGGTCGCTGAAAATGAGCCGATCGCTGCTCGAAAGCGTCCTTACGCTGCCGCCTGGCGGCAAGGGCGTGTTTGGTGTTGGTGAATCGCCCCCGCACGCGGTCAGGCTGAGCAGGCTCGCCACCAGGGCTAAGCGAGTTGTGAAAGCAAAACGGCGACGATAGAACCAGGCAACGATCGCCAGAACTACTGACGTTAGAATGAGCTGACCGGACGCCAGAAGCGAGAATAGGTGATGGCGCGCCGACTCCCCCATTGAACCCGACGGAGTCGGTGTTACAACGGCAGCTACGTTCCCGGTTTCTGGCGCTAGCCGCGCAACGCGCCGACCCGCATGCACGATGTATCGCTGGAGCTTACCGTCGCGCACTTCGCTCCAAGGGCTGATGAACAGCACCGTGGATTTTGCGCCGCTCGGGTCCGTTTCTGTGCGCACCCTGCGAACGCCTTTTGAATCGAAGGTGCTCTCTGCCTTGGCGCCGCTTTTACTCGTTACGCTCACAAGCTGGTCAGCAACGTTCCAATCGTACGTGCGGTCACCATCGCTTAACAACCGGCCGAGAGCGTCGTAAGCAAGAGGATTGCCGTTAACATTCGTCGGGGCGTGCGGCCCAGCGTTGTGGCCGTAGCTGATGCTCCCAACGTTCGCCAGCGCAGCGGAGCTCTTCCGGCGCAAAAGGTTGCCAGAAGGAGAATACGCCCATTCCATTTTCCCCCAACGTCCATCAGCCATGGTTAGGCGATAGAGATTATCGTAGGTATAGCTTTCACTCCGATCGAGCTCAGGGCTGACGTCAGGGCGCAGATCCGCGATGCCACGCACATTCCCTCCGCCATCATAGGTCCACTTCAAATGCTCGGCGACCTCACCACCAACATCTGATACCTTTTGAAACTCAAGGCGGCGGTCGGCGTCATACTCGAATGTTTGCAGCACACCGGTGCTGAAGCGACGCTCCAGCTCTAAGCCATCGCCATCATATTGGAGTTTCAGCGCGTCCCCATAGCCGGAGAGCTGCCCACGTGAGTTTCGGTGTATCTGGATGGAGGAGCCGTCTGCATACACATGCAGTGACTCACGGTCCAAATTGTCGAATTGGCTTTTTGTCGTGAAGCGTTGCCCTCCAATATCAAGATGCGTGGCAATGATTCGCCCGCGCTCATCATATTCAAACGCGGTACCGCCGCTCGGATCCCGTACTTTGGTGAGCTTGCCCCGGAACCGCAACGCCGTGGGGTTTTCAGCGTGGATATCCCACTCTTGCACGACTTCCAAAGAGCTGTCTGCCCCCCAACCTTCGCTCACCAGGCGGCCGGCGAGATCAAAGTTGTATCTGAGCCGACTCTGATCGGGGCGCTGCCGCTCAATGAGGTTCCCTGTCGCATCCCACACAAAACGATGCTCACCTAGATCTGGATCCCGCACTAGCGTGCGGCGGCCACGCCCATCGTAGCCATAGTTGGAAGCGTGATTAGCGAGCGCTTCATGGCTGCTTGGTGGTTGGGTCCCGGTGAAGCCGTTCGCAGAGGTACGCACATGCTTCGTCCTCAGTAATGAACAAAGTCGCGCCGCTTCGAAGGCCACGTTCGCTGTAATACACAACCCAGAAGTCGCCCTCGCGCTGGAGAACGTAGCTCTCGTCGACTGATTCACCGCCGAGGTTGTACGCATCGTCTCGAACGCCCTCTGCGCGAAGCTTGTGCCGCAGCTCCTCTTTTGTCATTGGACCCTCAGCAGATGACCGCTATGGATCAGAGCTTCAATAGATCCTGGCAGCTCGTACTGCGGTCCCAGCCCGCCGCCAAATGCTGGAGCTGCGGTGCCCGCATTCACGTCGAACGGTTTGACCACCTCGTAGACACCATATGGCTTCGACGCAGACTCAGGCGGCAAACCGCGCAAACCGAAGGGAGTCCCCTCTGGAGAGGCAAACGTTCCACCTTCGTGTCCAAACCTGTCTATCCGCGTTCCCGGGCTAAGAGTGCTTCGTGTCGGCGGGTGGAGAAATCCGCGGTATGTCGGCCAATACGGCTGTATCGCCTTGCTACCTCCCCGCGACGCCCGATACTGCGCCTGCCACGCCGCTTCAGAATTCAACACCGTCGCAGGCTTCACAGGCTGCGCCCGCGCCTGCACGACCTTCGTCACGCCCCGGGCCACTCCAGCGCTCGCCGCACCGATGAGCCCGTCGATGGCTACATCTTTGACGGTCCCAAAGTCTTTCCCTCCGCTCGCGATCCCGCGCTCAGTGAGCCCTGCCGCGACATTGCTCACCGCTCCGCCGCCCAGCACCATTCCGAGCCCAGCCTGCGGACATACGGTCGCTAGCGCTCCGCCAACCGCTCCTCCCGCCACCGCCGCACCAACCCGACCCCAATCCGTGACACGCCCGCTTTCACGAATCTGGACAAACGCTTGCAGCCCGCCGCCTACCAACGCGCCTACGCCGGCCCCTATCGCTATCTGCCAAAATTCCCCACTCGAATCCCGCGCCACCATCGGCGTCAGGTTCGCGTAGGCGTACGGATTGGCCGCTCCGAATTCGGCTCCAAGGTACCGCTCAGGTTCGTCTACAGCTACAGGGTCTCCGCTGATCCAGAAGCCCAGCTGGTGGCTGTAAAACCTCGCCCCCATCTGATCGAGGCTCGCGCTCTTATCGCGATTGCCCGTGGCATACTTCGAGACTTCGCTCGCTGTGTCGTAGCGGCTGACACCGTACGGATAGCTCGCAAATCTCCCTCGAACCTCACCCGTGCCGCTCGTTTGTGCGAGAACTGATCCCAAAGAGTCCGAGAAAATCAGCGTATCTTCTGCCGACAGAACTTGAACGCTACCCCGAGGTGCTTCCGGCGCCTTCGGGCTATCGCTACTGCACGCGCTCACTGCCAGAACCGCCAGCGCTCCGAGCGCCAAACGCGCTGGCCACACCCATCGACGTCGGTAGTGCCAAGCCACCACTGCGAGCAGCAGCGGCGCAAGAAGCAAATATCCCGTGGCGGCGACGCGAGCCAGCCAACTGCAGAAACGCTCGGAGCCTCCCGCCGTGCTGCCAGGTTCCGCACCTGCCCCGTTGGATCCCGCCCGAGCCATCACACCAGCTGCCGCATTCCCAGACGCACCATTGCCGGCTGCAAGCTTAGCCACGCGCCTATCCCCATGCACGATGTACCGCACCAGCTTCCCGTCGCGCACCTCGCTCCACAAATCGATGAAGACCACTCTCGATTCCTGGCCGTTCGCTGCCTTCTCGACGCGCACGCGCCGGATGCCTTCGCGATCGAAATGGTTCTTTACACTGGAACCATCCGGATTCTGGACCTCTTCCAGCTGATCGACGCTGTTCCAGCGGTAACTCCGACCGCCTTCGTTCGTGAGCCTGCCAAGTCCGTCAAAGGTGAGCGCTTGGCCGTCCAGGGTGGCGGGCACATGCGGCCTCATACCGTTCCCATAGGTGAGCACAAGCGCTGTTTGCCCTGGAATGGTGCTCTTCCGGGACAAAAGATTGCCCGTCGGTGAGTAACTCCAAGTGGTATTGCCCCAGCGACCCGCGACTCCCGTTAACCGGTAAAGATTGTCGTAACTGTAGGTTTCTGAGCGATCGAGCTCCGGAGTGATGTCTGGGCGTCTGTCCGCAACACCCGTGAGGTTCCCGGCCGGATCGTAGGACCACTTCAGGTGCTCCACGAGGCTGCCGTTGGCGGCCACAACCTGCTGCTCGGTGAGCCTGTCATCCACGTCGAACTCAAACTTTTGCAACACACCGGTATTGAAGCGCCGCTCTTGTTCGAGGCCGTCGCCACCGTAGGTGATATTGAGAGCCTCGCCATAGTGCGCCAGTTGGCCGCGTAAATTGCGACCTACGCGGATGGAGGAACCATCCGGATAGGTGTGGAGGGCTTCGCGATCCAGATTATCAAACTGGCTCTTCGTGACGTACGTGGTGCCTTGGATCACGAGGCGAGTTTCGGTGATTCTTGAGCGTTCGTCGTAGGTTAACGCCGCAGTAGTCGTTGCGTCTTTGGCACTCACGAGCTTGCCTCGGAACCTCAGATCCTCCGGTGCGCTCGGAGCCATGTCCCATGCTTGCTCGACATCGAGCGTTCCGTCCCCGCCCCAATCTTCGCTTGCCAGGCGACCCGCTAAATCGAAACGGTATTTAATGGTGGTGCCATCCGGGCGCTTGCGCTCGATCAGATTCCCGGTTGGATCCCAGACGTTCGTGTGAGTGCCGAGATCCGGATCGCGCACTGCCACGCGCCGCCCGCGCCCGTCGTATTCATAGCTGGCGGTATTTCCCTCAGGATCGGTGCGGCTCAAGAGCTTCCCGGCGGCGTCAAACCGAGCCTTCGCGGCCAGCACCTCGCCCTTCAGCGTGCGCAGGCTTTGCACCTCTCGGCCTTGGCCATCCATCTCCGAAACGGTCGGGGTCAGCTCGTAGCCTGCATTGGCGTCCAGCTGACCGCCATCCCAGGTCTTCGTCTGCAACGGTGCAAACTCTGACCGCGCCTCAATCCCGGAGGGCGACACCGCGCGGACCACGCGGCCGAGCGCATCCGCGTACGTGGTGGAGCCAAGGCCATCTTCAAGCAGCGTGCTCAGAAGCCCGGAACCCTCGGCACTGGCGTTCGGGATGAACCGAGGTCGCAGCTCCTTTCGGGCCTCACCGCGTGCATTCAGGAGGCGCACCCCAGCTAACACCCATTGCGTGTCATCCACCCGGGTTAAGCTGCCCCGAGGGCGCCCGAGGCCATCAGAGAGCGCCTCGCTGTACTGAACGGGCAAAGACCCAATTCCCGTGCGCGACTCCGTCATCACGCGCGACAGCGGTGCGCCCGGGAGATAGCGATACGTGGTGGTGGGAGCCTCCACAGGATCGCCCGGGGCGAACACTCGCACGACGCGGCCGAGCGGATCATATTCGTAGCGCCGGGTTTGGCCGTTGTATTCGGTAGCGCTCAGCAACGTACCGAAGCGCGGATCGTAGGTGGCGTGCTCGGTAAGATCGACGCTGGACTCGAGCTTGACCTTCTCGCTGGTGATCCCTGTGTGGTGCACCGGATCCCACTCAAATATTCGGCCCCCACCACGCGCGTCGTTCGTTTCTACTGGCAGCCCGTCGCTATTGTAGCGGGTGGCGGTGACCAGCTCGAACTCTGTGGCTGAGGGACCTACCCACTCCTCTTGGCGCGTCAAATCACCGCGAGTGAGCTCCTCCAGAGGCAAGCCCACAAAGGGTTCGCCATCGTAGTAGTTCCGCTTCAATGACCGGCGCGTGCCGTCCGCTTCTGTCACCTCTTCGGTGGCAACCAATCCAAACAGCCAATTCGCAGGATCACTGGCGAAGCTGCGCTGGATGAGCGTCTCATCGTTGCCAACTGTCCGATCTTCGCCGCGCACCTCGCCCCAGCGCTCTTCTCGGATCACATTGCCGTACGCATCTTGGTCCCACTCCGTGAGCGTCTCACGAATGGCCGACGCGACGGCTCCTTCGACGTGTTGGACGCGTTCGGCGGAAGCAAACCCGTAACGAACGACGTTGCCGCTGAGGGCGGTTGCCAGCGTTACTTCTTGATAACTGAGGGTCTTTCGTTGGAATATCTTGCCCGTTTCGTCGCGCACCTCAACCGAGCTAGGAGCACCGCGGAGCGCGTGCGTGGTGAGCCCCATGTTGAAGGTGGTCTCGGAAACGAGAGTTGGAGAAAACTCATCGCCCAGCTCTTTTTGGACGCCACCGCCGAACCCCGCGAAGGTGCGTTCCATCGGAGCCCAAGTCCCATCGCGGTAAATAAACTCTGTCACCAGCGAGGGATCCCCAAGCCCAGAATCTGTGACGATGCGGCTCACCACCGGCAGCCCCGCGTTGACCCGCGTTGTCCAGGGTTTGCCCGCGGCGCGCGCGCCGGCGGCGAAGGAAGCTGCCGTGGCGTAGGTAATCGTCGTTACCTTACCGAGACCATTGTCAATTTTCCGGAGCAGGCCGGCTCGGCCATCAGGGAAGATCTCCAGGTATTGCCACGCCTTTTCAGCGCCAAGCGTGGGATCAACCCACACGATATCCGTGCTGCCCGAAGCGTTGATATCCACGAAAAAGCTGGCGCCGTTAGGCCCCTTCTCGGGAGTGCCGGAAAGCGTTTGTACTGGTGCGAAGCTTCCAATGGCGTTGGCCAACGCGAACGACACGCTCGTGACCCCAACGCGCACCAGATCTTCCCAACCGTCGCCGTCAAGATCGACGAGCTGAAATGGAGCTGAAACGTCGAACGAGGGAACTCCGGTAGCAACCCGTGCAGCTTCGAAACGACCCCGCCCCCGACCCAGGTAATAGGAGAGCCCCTCTGAACGCAGATGGCAGATATCCTGCACACGGTCTCCATTGAGATCGCAGAGCGTTGTCTGACCGTCAGAGAACCGGAGAGTCTGAGTGGCGTCAATCTTACCGACGGTAACCGGTGGCGCCCAATCGTTCCCACTCAGATTGTAGGCGATGCCGAGCCCTGCCTCCGTGGTGATGAGCGCATCTGCGCGGCGATCGCCGTCCATGTCCGCCAGGCGAACGTGGGGATCTTCGAAAGAGAAAGCGGGGACAGTCGCAATTGCGACGGCCGGCGCGAATTCTCCGGCATTTTTCCCAGGCAAATAGCGAAAATCGCTACTACCACTCTTCACCACCAGGTCGATCGCCGCATCTCCATCCAGATCCGCCAGCTGCACCCCCACGTTGCCGAGCGACACAGACGGGCTGTTGCCCGGCGCGAAATCTTGAGGGGGCAGCCAACTTTGGCCGTCTTGATTCACGTAGGTCCGAAAGCTACCGGCTGTTCCAACCAGCAGATCTGGCAGCCCGTCGCCATTGAGATCGGCGAGCTCCACACCGGTTTCACGCGGCGAGCGGCCCGGAGGATCGAGCATCGGCTTCACGCCTTGGGCGCTCAACGTCGCCTCCGTGTAGGCGAGCGAAAGCTCGGGTGCCGCGGTGACTCCATCCCTGCCCACGAGCTTGATGCGCCCGAGGCGAGCGTGCGTGCCACCGGAATATTCGAACGAGTAGCGCCGAACCAGCCCGCCACCGTAGGTGACCTCCAGCCGAGACACCTGCTTTTCAATCACCTGCCGAATGCCCGCCGAATACAACTCATACCGGCTCCCGCTTGGAGCGTAGCTAAGCTCAATTTTAGCAGTTGATTCGGCTGAAAATGCGTTCCAAACCACGCTCGTGAGGAGCGCATAGCCGCTCGCTGCATCCCACACGTAAGCAATGCGGTGGCCGTGTAGATCGATCTGCTCGCGCAACAAATAGCTAACGACTTTTCCCGATTCTTCTTCAGTGTAGCCGTCGCCCCCGAAGCGATAGGTGACACCATTCTTGGTGCGAGCCTCGAACACTTTCCCATCCGCCGAGCGCTTCACGCGCACGAACGCGCCAGATTCTTGCTCTAGCCGAAACACGCCCGGGGACACTTCAAGGAGAGTTGAGGGCGAGCCCAGCCCCATCAACTCGAAACGATCGGAGGCATCGAAACGCGGCAGCCCGTCGGTGGTGCGCACGCGTACTTTCGGTAAGCCTCCAAGGCGAAACCCCATGCCGAGCTCACTCACACCGCCCGCGCCGTCGTACTCCACGGACAAGCTCGGACCGAAACCTGCTGCTGCCGGTGGCACTGCGATGTCCAAGCCGAAACTTGCCGTGCCGGAGGCGAGCGACGCTTGAAAGTTTCGCCCCAAACCCTCAATGGATCCGGGGCCCTTGGGAATGCTGATCTTCGTTGAGCCAACCCCGCCGGCCTGGACTACTTGGCAGACAAGGAAGGCAACGATGCCAAGTAATGCTGCGAGAAAGGGTCGCGGGATGTGCACGTTAGGCATCACTGGCCGATCATCAGGCAGGAAATGTCGACATTGAATGAGCTCATGCGCTTCGGAAGCGCGCGGTGTTGCACTTTGAGCACAATGTCCTCCAGCTTGGTGAGGTCCACATCTTTATTGGAGGGGGCGGACGCAGAACCTGGAACGGCAACTTGCCAGTTGGAGCGGGCCACCGATTGACCGGCGAGTGACTGATTCGGCGGAGCTTCGCCGAAGGTATTGACGCCGCTTTGGAGGACGGCGACCGCGCCACCTTCAAGACTCGTACCTTTGCCGAGGGACCAGCTGCGAAGTTCGTTGGTATCGCAGGTGCGCAGCACCGCCGCGCCGGCGAGCGCTACGTTGACTTGGGCTTCGTTATTCCCGAGAAAATCACCCACCAGCTGCGCTTGCACATCCGTGATGCGATCCCCGCACACATCCGAGGACCAAAGCTGATTACCCGGCTGAAGATTGGTTGAGAACGTTAAACTGAGGCCACCCTGGGAATCCAAGTTATCGTTTCGGAGCGCCAACTGCCGAAATTGTTCGCCCGGGCTCAACATCCGACCGTCAGCTGCATCCACAATTGAGCCTTTAATGCCTAGCATCTCGCGTGCTGAAACGGTCGTGCTGTACGCCTGTGGGCTCCCGAAAGCGATTACATATTCATTAAAGATGTTCGTGAAGCAGCTGTTCACGCTACCGAGCGACGATTGATTGCGCGCATTGATCACGGCGCCGCCCATGGCAGTAAGAGGCGTGTTGATTTCGTACTCCAGGGCGCGGCCCATCAAGAGCAGCATACGCTGGGCTTGTGCGCGGGCGTTCAAGAGCTTGATAGCTCCCTTATCCCGGAGCAGGCGAAACGAGGGATCGTTAATCGGAGAGGAGGCAATGAGCGAAAGTGCCTGGGCTCGGTTGTTGAGCATTAACTTGGCTTGATCCAACGTGTTGCGGAGGCGCAGCTGGCTTTCGAGCACGAGCAGCACATCCTGTTGGATCTCCAGAGCCACTTGGTTGATATCGATCATCTGTCGCTGAATATTGGCCATGCCATCGATCAGCTCGAGTGAAGCCCCTTGCTGCTCAAACCGCATAGTTTGCGCGGTCTGAATTCCTTGACGTTGCACATTGATGGTGGTGCGTTGCGCTTCGAGAATTCCAGCACCAATGCTCATCCCCACCGGCGCACCCAGATTGAAGAGATTCGCATTTGCGGCAAGGTCGAGCACCTTCTGCGCAACATTGATGGCACCTTCAAAGATGGTTAGCTTCTCCAAGCGTTGGCCAGCATTGTCTATAAATCTGAGCGTCTCGCGGCGCACACCCTGCTTCTGGGCTAACGCCTCTTCGTCAATACCCACCTTGTCTTTCATCCCCTGCAAGCGACCGAAGGAGGCGCCGGTACGCCGGACCGCCTGCTCGATTTGGCCCTGCAAAATGGCGAGCTCACCAGCGCCATCCACGCCGCACTTTGACCAATCCGCATCGGTTTTGACAGCATCCGGGGCAAAGGACGTTCCACAAATCCCCTTGAGCTGGGTATCGTAATTGGCCGTTACGCCCTGAAGCTCTGCTTGCAGCAATTGTTGGTCGTTGTCGAACTGCCGAGCGTTCGCAGTAAACTCCGTTTCGGCAACTGTAACTGCCTCCAGGCTGGTCGCGGCCACCTTCGCCATCTGTTCAAAGTTCGTCCCCCCTTTTGTCAGATCAGAGGGCTGCCAAACAAAAGGCACAAATCCATCAGGAATGCCAAAGGTTGAAGCACCCTCCGTTAAGGATCGGAGCGCACCATCCAGAGGTGTTAACAAGCCCGCGACTTGAATGGCGATATCAGGAAGGGCAACTTGCCAGGTGTCGATCAAATGCAGCAGCGAAGCGGCTTCGAGATAACTGAGCAGGCTCCGCTCCTGAGCGTTCTGGATTTCCGCAGCTAGGTTCGTTCGATTCACCAGTGCGCTCAAACGCGACCGCTCTCTTTCGACAGACGACAACAGCTTAAGGAGCTTGGACAAGGTACGCACGGCCGGGAATGACGGCTCCGCGGCATCGCCTTTCGCGCCTTCTGGCGTTAAGCGCTCTAAATAATCCAAAACTCCCGGCTGCACTATCCACTTGATCGCGGGGCTGAGTCGCTCTGTGGCGAGATCGTAACGAGTCAGTTCCGAATTAAGATTATCCTTGTTGAGGGAATCGCGAAGAGCGTCCACCATCAAATCATTGGCGATGAGTAAACCTGGATCCGCGAGCCGCCTGATTAAGCGCCCGAACGCGGCCGCATTGGGGAGATCCGATGATGACAGGGTGGCGGATTGCTGTGCCGCGCAGCCAAGATTAGGTATAAGAGCGCAGGTGGAAAGTCCGTTGGAGCACTCGCTCACTAATGCTTTAAACGAACGTCCCGGCGCCTTCATCGCCTGATCCAACTTGTACGAATTAGTTTTCACACTCTCAAAACAGGCGGGTTTATTGTTGATCCACGAGGGGGTGCAGGCGATGTCAAGGATCGAGGGGCAGCCCCAAATACCTCCAAATGCGTCTTTTGCGGACAGCCACGTCACAGCGCCCACTGGCATAGTGACGGGCGGGCCAAGCACGAAGTCAGGATCTGCCGCGTCGGGTGAATAACGCAACGTCACGCTACCGGTAACCTTGACGGGCTGAACAAATAGGCCAAAGAGAGTTTCTTCGAAGGTGCCCGCAAAATCCGTGCGATTGGCTGGATTTAGGGTGAGCCTGACCCGCCGCCCGACATCTCTACCCAACAAATTGCGCTTGCCCCCCAGAGCTTTCTCGATGCGTTGGTCAAACGAAAGTGTTAACTCGTCGGCGGATTTAAAGCCCACTCCGGTCACAAATTGTGCCCCCTGTAATGGGAAAAGCATAGATTCTTTCGGATCCACCTTGGCGCTCACGTTGCCCGCTTTTTCTAAGAGCTCTACGCTGAGCCTTGCATCTCCCATGGAAACCAAGCCCCCGTCGTAACGCATAACACCTTGATATCTGCCGGTTAGCCCAACGCGCAGCGGAGCCTCTACATTTGCATTACCCAGATCTGAAAAGATGCGAACGGAGCCGAGCACACGCCGTTCCTTGGCCAGATTGGCATTCACGGCTAGGGTTAGCTTCTTCGTCTTGGTGAAGCTTCCTCGAAGCGGGCTCAACCCGAGGTGCGCGCCGGAAAGTTCGATCCGATAGTTCACGGGGTTCACGGCGTCGGTGCTCAGCGTGATCTCGAACGAGGTATCCCGCTCAGTAAGCGGAACGGACAGTGGTTCCACTGTGAGCGTACCCGCTCGTGCGGTAGAAAGCGGTTCCGGCGTCGCCGTGGCAGCGCATTCGCCGCGAGGCGAGCAAACCAAGCCGCCACTACAGGCCTTCGCTTCGCTACAGGCTTGCAGGCATTCCCCCAGATCACAATGATATCCTGCTGCGCAGTCCGCGCTGATCACACAGGCCAAGCTCGACCCCTGCACGGCGGCGGCACCCGCCTGTGCACCCGTGCCAGCCTGCCCGGCGCTAGCCATGGGCGGAGCACCACCTTGGGACCCACTGCCACAGCCATTCAGGCCGAAGCCTGCACTGGCGCACAGCGCCGCTGCTATCGCAAGCCACTTACCAAGAAAGATTGATTTGGAAAACATCTTAAAACTCTCCTTTGCCAGACGCTCCAGCTGCGCTACTCGGTTCGGGACACATAGTCATTTAGACGCCTCCTTTTCCTGGCGCGCCGGCAGCGCCAGCTGAACCGTTAATCTCTGGGCGAATAGTTACAGGCCAGTAATCTGCGGCCACACCAGCATCCGCATCCGGCACAACGCGAGTACCTCTTGCGCCAAGGCCGCCTCGACGAACATCGTAAAGAACCCCTTGCAGCTTAGGTGCAACGCCTACGGCTACGATCCCAATCGACGGTCCACCCGCCCCGGGC
>CAZSUA010000104.1:0-16050 GCA_964609655.1 uncultured Polyangiaceae bacterium
CGGCGACCAATACTGCCCATTTTGCGGGTTCCCTGCTTGCTAAAAACTTGATCGAGCTTCGGAGGAGGCTTCACAACGGTGACAGCCTCTCCCTTGATGGTCCCCTTGTTTGGATTCGCTTGCGGAACCCAAGGTTTATCTTCCGCGGAAGGCGCCGCATCTATCGTCTCCAGCTCATCGGCGATGCTGGCCTCGGGCTGCTTTTCCGGAACCACTTCTCGGGGAACAAACTTCTCAATCGGCCTGGGCTCCGATTTTTCGGGAGGAGCAGCCTCAACAGGCTTTTCGACAGGCGGAGGCTCGACCTTGGCGGGCGGCGCCTCCTCCTTGGCATCTTCAAGCGTGAAGGCGAGTACCGTTTCTGGTGGCTTAGGCTCTTCGTGCTTCATGAAACCTGCCAAGACCAGCAGCGCCACGTGCATCCCGACCGCATACAGAAGATAGAAGCTGAGGCTTCTCGGCTCACCTTGGTTCGACTTGGATGTCTTCATCGGTGCTCGCGGCTGGCTGGTGTTCTGGCTCGAAGGGCCATTGGGAGGGCTCGTTACTGCGGACGTAAAGTCTTTGGACATTCGTGGTAAACCCCGTGGCGGCTTGATGTGGGTGGTGCGCTCAGGTCGCTAGAGTCGGTGGCGTTGAGGAGCTGTGCCGCTCAGTCTGCAAAGGTAGCATGACGTCGGCCGGCCGTCAGAGCGGATCTCAACGACGACCCGCGAAAATCCATGAGCTAGGGGAGCTTCGCGCCTGTTACTCCGACCTCGCCTATCGAGCAAGCTTTGCCCGCAGGCGGGTATCGTTTCGAGACGCTCCACGACAAAGAACTGCGCTCCAGGTCTTACTCCTTCTTCTCCAACAGCTCCCGCAGCGGAGATTCTGTACCCGTCAGCTGCTGGACGCTCTCCAGATGGTGCATCAAGAAACTTCGAGTATCAGTGACACTTAATGTTTGCATCTCCAGTGCACCAATTCGATCCCCCGGAGTGAACGCTGGGTCCTCCACGCGCTCCATGCTGAGCTTCTCGGGCGCATACGCCATGTACTCGGCCTCGGTTTTCAAGAGCGAATAATCCTCGCCACGCCGCAGCTCAAGCGTCACCGTTCCGCTCACACTCGGCGCCATCCAGCGCGTCAGCCCATCTTTGATCATCATCGACTCCGCGTCGAACCAACGCCCCTCGTACAGCATGCGCCCGAGCCTGCGACCGAGCGTGAAGTGGAGGTCGAGTGAATTCTCATTGTGGATGGCACTCAACAGGCGCTCATAAGCGATATGCAGAAGCGCCATCCCGGGCGCTTCATAGATGCCGCGACTCTTGGCCTCAATCACACGGTTCTCGATCTGATCGCTCATGCCGAGGCCATGCCGCCCCCCAACCGTGTTCGCCTCGCGCATCAGCTCGAATTTGGAAGCGAAGCGCTGCCCGTTGATCGCCACAGGTACTCCCCGCTCAAACTGCACCGCTACCTTCTCGGGTGTGATCTGGACATCCGATCGCCAGAAGGCAACCCCCATAATGGGGTCCACGATATTGACTCCGCGATCCAGGTATTCAAGGTCTTTTGCCTCATGCGTGGCGCCGAGCAAGTTCGAATCCGTGCTGTAAGCCTTCTCGGTGCTCATGCTGTAGGGCAGGCCTTCAGAGACGAGGTATTCGCTCATTTCTTTGCGGCCGCCGAAGGCATCGACGAATGCCTGATCGAGCCACGGCTTGTAGATTTGAAGGTCGGGATTGGTGAGCACACCGTAGCGGTAAAAGCGCTGGATATCGTTACCCTTGTGGGTACTGCCATCGCCGAAAATGTGGACGTTATCCTCGCGCATGGCTCGGATGATGGCGGTGGTGGTGACAGCGCGGCCGAGCGGCGTGGTATTGAAATATTTACGTCCACCGGTGCTGAGGTGAAATGCGCCGCACTGAATGGCGACAATGCCTTCTCGGCACAGCGCCTCACGGCAATCGAGGAGCTTGGCCGCGGAGGCTCCATGCTGCATGGCTGCCGGCGGAATGGTGCTGGTATCGCGTTCATCAGGCTGAGCGAGGTCAGCCGTGTACGCGTGAACCGCGATACCGTGCCGCGAAAGCCAGGCGACGGCGCAGCGTGTATCGAGACCACCAGAAAAAGCGATCCCAATCCGTGTGCCCGGTGCAGGGAGAGAGCGAAGAATGCGAGCCATAGCGAGCCCGCGTAACACGAGAGCCCGCCGGCTAGCAAAGGGCCTATGCCGACGTTCGACGCCTGTACCACCTGGGACGACGCTTCGACTTGGGCAGGAGCACTTCACCTGCCTCGGAGAGCCGAAATCCGAGCGCGCGCAGCCACGCCTCGCGCGTTCCCGGGTCTTCGCCCAGCATCCCCAAGATCGGCTCCGGGAGGCATTCCTGGTTCAGAGCGAGCCGATAAATCTGGCTTGAGAGACGTTCCACGGTGTCCGCGCGGAGCGCCCGTGACCCAACCGCCCAGTACCCAAAAGCGGCGTAGGACGCTGCATCCCAGCCGGGCGCCAAGTCCACGCACTCTTCACCTTTGAGGACGGGCGCAGCCCGGCGTGTGTACGCCGAACACAACGCCAAACGGACCGTGAGTGCAAACTCGGTGACGCTCGACTCAACGTAAACCACGTGGCGTCCAATTCGAACACCACGCCCACGGAGCCCTTGGCGGTCCGGCTCGGTGAGCGCCGCCATCTGCTCACGCGCCTCACGGACCAGGATGCTGCCCAGATGTTGTTCGAGCTGGTACCTGATACCGCGCGCTGCACCTGAGAGTTCTTGCAACTCCCCGTGTCGCAACTTCCCGAAAAGCTCTTCGGGCAAATCTTTTGACCAAGCACGCAGGCGCCGTTCCACGCGACGACGTTCCCCAGCGTTCAACTCGGGAAGCAGCACCGTGACTTCGGGCAAAAGCAAGCTCTGGCCTGCCATTAACTTACCCACCTCTCGCCCTTCGAAGGTCATTCGCCCTTGAGCATCCAAATGCAGCCTTTCAAAGGGGGCATCTATCAGACGTTCGACGAATCCGCCGTTTTTTCCGGGCGACTCGCTCCCCGCCAGGAGTTCGCCATAACGGGTGCGCAGGCTCTCAAAAGGGCTTAAAAACAGCCCTTTGCCCGAGATGGGCGGCTCCCCTTCGATCGTCACCAGTTGTCGACCCCGTTCGACGAAACGCTCCACCAGGCGCGCGTGCAGCGCGTCACTCAAGCGGTCTTCAACTTCGCGCGTGGCGGCCTGCCAGGCGGCGGCGTGCTCGACCCAGTCGCTTTGATTGGCCACATAGGTCCAGGTTCGGATCTGTGCCATCCGGGTTAACAACAAGTCAAGATCGCCGTCGGGCCGTTCGATAGCGCGCACGCGTGCCCGCATCCATTCTGAACTCAACTGCCCACGCTCGATGAGCTCCGAAAATATTTCGAGCACTAATTTACCGTGAACCTCGGGCGTGAGCTGCCTAAAATCAGGCACCTGACAAACCTGCCATAAGAGGGCCACCGTTTGCTCGGTCGTGGCAAGCTTCCTCACGATTTCGGTATCAGCCAGACGCCTTAGAACGCGAAGATCGATCGCCTGCTCGGAAAGGCGAAACGCAGGCTGTCGCGGCAGCTCGCACAGCGAGCGGATGAGCCCGTCCAAACTCCCCAGATCCAGGCTAGAATTTCGCCAATAAACCTGCCGAAGCGGGTAAAATCTGTGAAGCTCAATGGCGCGATTCACCGGCTCAGCAAGCGCCCGCCCGGGAAAGAGTGTGCCGAAGGTCCCGTCGTTCAAATGGCGCCCGGCTCGCCCAGCAATCTGAGCGAGTTCCGGCACCTCCAGCTCGCGTTGCGAAACGCCATCGAACTTTGAGATATCCGCAAAGCTCACGTGATCGAGACTCATATTGAGACCCATACCGATCGCATCCGTTGCCACCATGTACTTCACTTCACCCGATTGATAGAGTGCCACTTGGGCGTTTCGGGCGCGCGGCGAAAGCGCCCCCATCACAATCGCGGTGCCTCCGCGCCGAGCCTTAATCCGCTCTCCAAGCTCATAAACGCGCGGGCTCGAGAAGGCCACCACTGCGCTCTGTGGCGGCAAAGCGCCGAGCTTCACACGACCCATTGCGCGGAGTTGGCTCAAGCGCGGATGCCTGTGGATTCGAGCCTGAGGTACGAGCTCTCGCATGAGCGGCCGCATGGTATCGGCACCCATGAACCAGGTTTCCAGCTGCCCCCGCGCATAGAGAAGCCGTTCGGTAAAAATATGGCCGCGCTGAGGATGTGCACAGAGCTGGATTTCGTCGACCCCAAGAAAATCGACCTGCTGACTCATCGGCATGGCCTCAACGGTGCACACCCAATAGCGAGGTTCGCGAGGAATGCGTTTCTCCTCACCAGTTATCAGCGCGACGGCCTGTTCGCCGATTCGTTCAGTGATCCGATCGTACACCTCGCGCGCCAGCAGGCGGAGCGGCAACCCCAACATACCAGAAGCGTGTTCCAACATCCGCTCGATAGCGCGGTGCGTTTTTCCGGTGTTGGTCGGGCCGAGCAATGCAAGAATGCTGCTCGGCGCCTTTGAATTGGCCTGGGTCATTGGCCCAGTCCCAGCCTAGCAAAGGCCAAGAATCCGCCTAGCCCCTGTCTACCCCCCGCCTACTAGCTGCTGCCTACCCCCACGGCCAAGGGTGGGCGGCGCCTGCTGCCATGTGTTAAGCCAGAGCACTCGGGGAGCGAGGCTGCGCACCGGGAGGTGACTCAATGAAACGAATGCGTGAAATTCGGAAGTGGTGTGGACTTGGCTTGGCACTGGCGCTGCTGGGCTGCAGCAGCGAGGACAAGCCTCCCCCGCTTGAACGCTGGGCGTGGCGACCACTAGTTACCAGCGCTGACGGCCGCCTCACAGGCACCCCCTGCCCACTGACACTCCCATCTGCCAATGTCGACTGTGGGGAGCTGACGGTGCCCGAATCGCGCACCGGTGCAAGCACTCGAATATTGCGGCTTCCGGTTATCGTTATAAGGAGTTCCTCGCCGCTGGCCAAAACACTCGAGCCCGTCGTGTATTTGGAGGGTGGCCCGGGTGGCAACGCCATTCAAAATGTTACGAACGGCTTCAGCATCGCCTTTCAGCCGTTGATCAAAGAGCGTGATCTCGTCGTTTTCGATCAGCGCGGCACAGGTTACGGTCTGGCCCTCACCTGCCCTGAGCTGGGAGGGCCTGGGACGAATGACAGTTTGATGGGTGCAGCGGCAACCGCTCAGGCACTGACGCAGCTGCAAAGCTGCCGCACTCGACTCTCCGGCATCGCACACCTCGACGACTATGATTCCCGCGAGAATGCAGCGGATGTGGACGATCTCCGCGCCGCTCTCGGCTACGGCAAATGGCACCTGCTCGGAGTTTCGTACGGGACACGCCTGGCGCTCGATGTCGCGCGCTATCACGCAGAGGGCGTGAGCAGTTTGATCTTGGATTCCGTACTCCCGGCCCAGGTGGACTTCGCCGCAACGGGTGCCGTGAACTTCAAACGCGCCTTGGACGCCCTGTTCCAAGCCTGCACGGCGCAGCTCGACTGCGCAGCTGGGTACCCGAATCTTGAGCGCGTTTTGTATGATCTGATTGACCGCCTGAACGCTCAACCGAAAGCCGTCGTCAACCGTGCAGGCATGTCCCATCTGCTGACAGGGAGCGATGTCATGTCCCTGATCTTTCGTTTGAGCTACAGCGCCGCAGCGGTCGCGGCGGCGCCCGAAATCATATTCCAGTTTTCTGAGGGGGATTTTAGCCTCTTCGAGGGCTTTGCTTTTGGTGAGCCGGATCCTGAAGCGGAAAGCACCTTTTCCATTGGGATGTATCTGTCAGTCGTGTGCAGCGATTACGCTCCGTTTGCGTCGCTCGAAGCAACGCTGCAGGCCGAGAAGAATCTCCCGCCTTCCGTGGTCGCAGTCTTGGGGGCCACGAGCATCTTAACACAGTGCAAAACTTGGAATGTGTCTCCTGCAGCTCCCGAGGAGCACCTGGCGGCAGCGAGCGATGTCCCCACGTTGGTCTTAAGTGGGTTCCACGATCCCGTCACGCCACCTGAGTGGGCCAACCTCGCGGCGACGACTCTCCCGCACAGCCTACTTTTGAACTTTCAGAATGTCGCACATGGCATCGTTTCAGAGCCCTGTGCGGGCCGGCTGATGAATACTTACTGGAACGACCCGAGCGGGGATCCGAGCGGCCAATGTCGGAACCGCGACCTTTCCTTGCAGTTTTCTGTCCCCCAGCGCCGCCTAGCTCTGACCCGCCTGCCTTCCGGGATCACCCGAACACAGAGCACTGCCCCCGAAAGAAGCCAACAAGATTTGGCGGATCTCGTGAACGAAGCTCTCGCCCGCCGGAAGCTTTTCCCCTAGAGTCCGCCCTCCTCGGTGCCGGGAACTGGCTGGCCCCAGGTCCCGCTAGTTGAAGGATAGAGGACACCCCATGGCGCGCCGCGCAAGATCAGAGAGTGACGAGATGATTTCCGGCATCAACGTGACGCCCCTCGTGGACGTAACCCTGGTGTTGCTTATTATCATGATGGTGACTGCCAAGATCGTGATCTCTCAGGGGCTCACGATGGAGTTACCGAAGTCGCCAACGACACAAGCGGGCGCGGTGATGGAAGTTCTGAGCATCAAGATCACCGACCAGCAAAAGATCGTTCTGAACGGCGAAGAGCTCCCCGATGTTCAGGCGCTGGTCCAGCGGGCGCGCGAATCCAAGCGCAAGGATCCGGATGTTAAGGCCATTATCAACGGTGAGACCAAGGCTAGGCACGGCCTGGTGATCCGGGTGTTGGATACCCTTAAGAGGAATGGCGTCGACAAAATCGCATTCACCAAAGTCAAGGAACAGCCCGCGAAATAGGGGCAACACCGGGCCGAGCCGGAGCGCGGCTTAGGGCGTGCGGCGATACTTGCTGAGATCCTGGTGCATGACCGTGACCTCGTCCTCAAGTGCTGCCGCCTGAAGCAAGAGCGTCGCGAGCGTGGCGCGCAGTGTGTCGCCGCTGAAGGGCTTTTGTAGCGTGGCCGCGGCACCGCTCACCAATCCCCGAGCCGTTGGGTCCAAATCCGCTCGGCCGGTGCACAACACCACCACGACTCCCGGGTCTATCTTTTGCAGCTCACGGTAAGCCTCTTCGCCGCCCATGCCAGGCATATCGAGGTCCATCAACACCAAGTCAGGCTGAGGAAATTGCTGGTAGCGCTCCAAGGCCTTCTGGGCGTTCTCCGCCTCCGCAACCTGGTAGCTCTCGCGCAAAAGGAGACGTGCGACGCTGCGGCGCACCAGCGGATCATCATCCACAATCAGGATAAGGCTGCCGCGATTGGGATGCTCGGATAAAAGCTTGATGGCTTCCGGGTTCCCTGCGCTCGGGTTGGCTGTGGCCTCGAGCTCGAGACGCGGCAAATAGATACGGAAGACGGTGCCTTCTCCGACTTTGCTTTGCACGGCCACGCGACCCTTGTGCAGGCCCACGACTTCCTTAACGGTGGCCAGGCCAATGCCCGAACCACTGCCATGCCCCTTCGTCGTGAAGAAGGGCTCAAAGATGTGAGGTAAGATCTCCCGGGCGATCCCCGCACCACCGTCTGTGACCTCGACCACGACGTATATTTCTGTAGCCACCAGGTCGAGTGTCTTCTCGCAATCTTTGCCTTGGCGCGAGGCGGTGGAAACTTTCAATTTCCCGCCGTTTGGCATGGCATCTCGGGCATTGACCAGAAGATTCATGAGCGTCTGTTGGAGCTCGGACTGGGAGCCTCGGACCACAAGCTTGGGGGTCAAATCGAGTTCGACTTCCACGCTGCGGCCTAAGGCGTGTCGAGCCAAGCGGAGGGTCTCGGAACATAGCTCGGACATATCCACCAAGCCAAAGCTCGTAGGTCGGCCGCGAGCGAAGTTCACGACGCTGCGAGTCAAGTTGCGAGCCTGCAACGCTGCAAGTTTCATGTCTTCGAGAGCTGCGGCAACATCTGCCGTCTTGAACGTGGCGTCAGGGTTCAGCCTCGCCAGAAAATCGGCATTGGCCGACAACGCACCGACCACATTGTTCAAGTCATGCGCGATACCAGCAACCGCGCGCCCAAGAGTCTCCAGGCGTTGTTTCTGCCGCAACTGCTCTTCAACCGGATCCATGTAACCGAAGACAAACGTCGCGCGCGGCCCGAGCTGGATTCGATCCCCCGGCCTCAAGCTGTGTTGGTCGATCTTGCTATCGTTGACGAAGACGCCGTTCTTGCTCCCAAGATCAGAAAGCACATAGTTACCTTCTTCGGACTTTTGGATCTGAGCGTGCTTCCGCGAAACCCCCACATCTTCGACGCACACATCTGCCTGAGTGGAGCGCCCTATCACGGTGCTCAACGACAAGTTGAAGCGCTCCCCAATGTGTGGTCCTTCCACCATCACGATGCGCGCCGCTGCTGGGCCTGCCCCCTGGGTGATCCTAAAGTCGCTGGATGCCATGCTCAAGTACCCCCTCTCACCTAACGGCAGCTGAGCGCGGGAGCTGCGCCCCAATCCGTTTCGATCGCGGCTAGTCCCAGGATTACACTGTGCGAACGACTCCTTCTCTGTAGGCAAAGACGGCTATATAGCTGCGGGAATCGCTAGATTTTTCCACGTGGAGTGCGCGAGGCCTTAATCTCCTCGGAGCAGCTGCCGCCTACCTGTTTGGGCGTTTTCTCATTTCGAGCCAAGGCAATGACAGACAGCGACTTTCAACTAGAGACCCACAGTGTAGAGGTCGAAGTGGTGCTTCGCGACAAGCGCACTCTGCTTGGCTCTGTGTTTCTGCGCCCGGCGGTTGGCAAACACCTCGGCGCCGAGACCCTCGATGACCGACTGAATGAGTCGCACACGTTTTTCCCATTGCTGAATGAAACAGGAGCACTGCGCGACGCGATTCTCGTCAGCAAATCTGCCATCGCCTATGTTAGGGCGCCCAAGCCAACCGATGACCGCTCACGTTCGGCGCGTTCCGCTGCGAGCGAAGTGAACGTAACCATCGAGATTGCAGGACAGCCCCCCCTTTCGGGAACGATCTACTTGGCGCTCCCACAAGGCCGATCCCGCACGCTGGACTGGCTCAACGCCCAAAGCACTTTCGTCCCAATGCTCGTTGACACCCACATCCTTCACCTTCACCGCGACGCCATTCAAACCGTTCGCGACCACAATCCTTCGATTACGGTGCCGCCCACCTCCAGCGAAGCCCCCAATACAACGAGGTCCTGATGGCACAATTTGACAAGTTTCTTGCCGCTATGTTTTCCAGAAAAGGTAGCGAAATCAAGATGATCGGCGGCTCCGATCCCATCATGATTGTGGCAGGCCAGGCGACGCAGTTGGGCCCTAAACGCCCCACCGCTGGGCAAGTACAGTTTCTCGTCTCCGAGATCGCAACCGACGAAACGCGGGCTGAGCTTGAGCGTTCTGGTGCTTCGGACTTTATCTACACAGCGCCCGGCTTGGCATCCGTTGAAGTGAGCGTTCGTGACTGGAAAGGGCGAGTCGAATGCACCCTACGCCCGAGTGACGGACGGCGTGAGATGCCCAGCATGCTCGAGTTGGACGGGCAAGACATACTTTCCAAACCCGCGGCACCTGAGCGCGCTGGCGCCCGGAACGGCATGGGCGGCTCGGCAACGTTGCCCTCGGCGCCCGCGGTCAACCCAGCCGAAAGTGGCCCCCCACGTAAACCCTCCATGCCAGCCGTTTTGGGTTTTGGCGCGCCTTTGCAAGCTCCAAGAGCGCCAGCCCAACCGCGAGACCTGATGGAGCTCGACGCCGCGCCGTTCGTCACTCCCGCTGAAGAGCCCGTGCGCCCGCCCCCCGCGAGCAGCAAGAGTTCGCTCGATATGAACACGCTCTTTCGGCTGCTGATTGAACTCGGTGGTTCCGATCTGCATCTGAGTTCCGATGAGATCCCGATGATCCGGAAAGACGGCGAACTCATGCGCCTCGACCGCTACGGGCGGATCAGCGCCGAACAAATGCGTGCGCTTGTGTGGCCAATTATCCCGGAACGCAACCGCAAGCAGTTCGAGGAGGACAACGACACAGATTTCGCCTACGCGCTCAGCGGCGAGGCAAGATTTCGTGCGAATCTGTTCATGGACCGAAAGGGGATCGGTGGCGTTTTCCGCATCATTCCGAGCAAAATCCTAACGACGGAGCAGCTCGGGCTCTCGCAAGCCATCATTGACATGTGCAACCTAAGCAAAGGCTTAGTGCTGGTGACGGGGCCCACAGGCAGCGGAAAATCAACAACTCTCTGCGCCATGGTGGACCTCATCAATCGGACCCGCTCCGGCCACATCATCACCATCGAAGATCCGATTGAGTTTGTGCACGAAAACAAGAAGTGCCTCGTGAATCAGCGCGAAGTGAATGTCCACACGCACTCCTTCAAACGCGCACTTCGTGCGGCCTTGCGCGAAGATCCAGACATCGTTTTAGTGGGCGAGATGCGGGATCTCGAAACAATCTCCATTGCCATTGAAACCGCGGAAACGGGCCATTTGGTCTTTGGGACCCTGCACACCACCACCGCCTATTCGACGATTGACCGCATCATTGACCAATACCCGCCCGACCAGCAGGAGCAGATCCGTGTGATGTTGAGCGAATCACTCAAAGGCGTGGTCAGTCAGACTTTGTGCAAAAAGATCGGCGGCGGCCGGGCGGCGGCACTTGAGATCTTGTTGGTGACGAAAGCCGTGTCCAATCTCATCCGCGAAGGGAAAACCTTCCAAATCCCTTCCATCATGCAGACCGCGCGCACTTCCGGCATGCGCCTCATGAACGATGCACTCCTCGACCTGGTGAAAAAAGGCCTGGTTGAGCCGGACGAAGCGCTGGCCAAAGCGGTGGATAAGGATTCTTTCCGAATAGCTCTCAAATCCGCACCGCAGGCAACTTAAACATCACGGCTCCGGGACAGATAGCAGCGTCGCGGCTTGGCGGCGGCTCGTGTCGCCCAGGCCTAGTTGGCCTTGATTGTTTTCGCCGGTACAAAACAGCCCATCCGTTCTCCAGGCACAGGTAAAGAAGCGCCCCAGCGCAACCGATTGCCAGGTGAGGTTGCCGTCGAACAACTCTGGAACAAGCCGCGGTGTCGGGAGGGCCTCGCCCAGCTGCCCCTCCTGCCGTCTACCCCAGCACCACAGGTTGCCTTCTGAGTTTCTTCTCAACGCGCAAGAATGAAACGTGTTGACAGCAACGCGGACAAAATCCGCCGCCGTGCCGATCTGCTTGGGAAACTGAATAGTTTCTTCGCTCACACCGGTGCCCAAGCCAGCCTCGATACTCCGCCCCCAGCACCACAGCTCACCGTTGCCTCGGATGCCGCAGGTGGAGCTTTGCCCCGCCGCCACTTGGACCCAATCCGCCGCCACTCCCACTTGAACGGGTGTCCTCATTTGCCCTGGAACAGCCCCAATCCCAAGCTCCGAGTCGGTATTTCTCCCCCAGCACCACAGGCTCCGATCGCTCGCGATGGCACAGGTGTGGCCCTGACCAGTCGCTACGGATACCCAACTCCTCCCAGCTATCGAAGGCTGCTTCGGCGAAGGTTCTGGCTGCCCTGGCGGAAAATCTCCGAGACCGAGCTGCCCTTCAAAATTATCACCCCAACACCACAGGCTACCATCATCGAGCACCGCACAGGCGTGATTGAACTTCAAACTCAGCGACTTCGCGCCTTTCGCCAGCAGCACTTGCCGTGGCAGTGGGCCAGCGATTAAGTCGGCAGTGCCGAGTTGCCCGAAAGCATTATCACCCCAACACCAGACTTGCCCGTCGCCGCGGAGCGCGCAGCTGCTTCCACTCCCAGCCGCCACCTCTTGCCAACGGCTGCCCACTCCTAGCCGATTCGGTGTGAGCTGAGCGGCGGCACTGCCCCCTGCCTGCCCTTTGGCGTTCAGACCCCAACAAAATAGATTGCCGTCTCGAATCGCACACGCGTGGTCGTCGCCTGCTGCAACCAAGCGCACAGTGGCCGCGGCGGGTGGGGACTCTGGAGGAAGAGCCGAAAGCACTACGCCCGCGTCGCTGCAGGCCGACCCGAGAGCACCCAAAAGCCAACAGCACCAAGGGTTGAATCGCCGGAGCCTTCCTTTTCTCGCCACCTCCAAGCGCCAGAGGCTACTAGAAGACCGGCCCCTGCGCTCGAAAAACTCAGGAGCCGGTGGCCCCCGAGTGACGCGAACCGGGCACAGCCACTGCCCCTCGATGGGACGCTCGGTTGTGCTCAATCAGCGACAGCACAAAGGGCAACAGCCTACCCAGGTAGGCCGCGTCGTCCGCCAGCTCCTGCGGCGGGACATGGACGAAACCAACACTTGGGACGGGGGACTCCAGGCAGCGATAGAGAGCTGAGTTGCACAGAAACTCCCCGGCGTCTTCGCTGAGCACCAGAGGAAACGCCAGCTCCTTTGGGCGCTGAAATCGATAGCTGAGCCGCGAATTGATGACTTCGGCGCCGTCCATCTCAACCCATTCATTCTCCGCTCGTGCGCCACACTCATCCACACCGGAGCGTGCGTTACGTGCCGCGCGCTCTAAGGTGATTTGGCCAGGCTTACCCTCACCTAAGCCCAACACCAAGCTTGGAGCAAAGGCCTTTAACTTGGGCATCAAGAGCTGCTCCACGCTGCCCCAAGCAACCGGCAAGACCAAGGCCTCCAACACTGCGCCGCGTGGCGTATTCTTCTCGAGAGCCTCTGCAAGCGTCTGCGAGCCGTTCTGCAACCTGCCTTGGAACGGGGCGAAACCCACGACCAAGATGCGATCCAAATGGCTCAACAATTGGGGCGTCGCATCACTCATAGGTTAACTTCCCTTCTCTTGCGGTGGTGGCCTGGGTTGGCCGCCGAAGCGTGGATGCTAGCAGCACGCAAGCATCCGGGCATGGCAACGGTTGCTAATTGGCCACCAAAGAGCGCCGCGATATGGACATATTTATCAGGTGAATGGACACCCCCGTCCCCGCACCTCAATCAGCCTAGAGCTGATGAACCGACAGGCCCTGAACGCTCAACTCATGAAGCGCCGAGTTCTCTCCAACGAGCAGCGATGTGTCGAGAATAACAAACATCCCGCTGCCTTCTTTCATCAATCGCAATAAGGACCGCGCAACACTCTGGCTACGCGTTTGCCATAGGCGAGCAAACACATCTGGATAATGCCGGCGTAATGAACCAGTGAGCGCATCGACGACTCCGTCGGCGTCGCCGGCTCGCCAACGCGCGGTCGCCATCTTGAGTTCCCCGCCGAGCTTGGGGAGCTCAGCGAGCGTGCTCGTTAACAAGCGCTCAGCGAGCGCGGCATCAAGCGACTGAAAGAGCGCGACTTGGTCTTGAACACCGTTCAGAGCACTGACTTTTTTTTGGTTTGCTTTCGCCAAAAAGTGCGCATCGAGGCTCTGCTCAGGCAGAGCCCCCAGTTGATCGAGCTGACCGAGATTCATGTTCAACGCAACGAACCAGGGCCGAAATCCCTGAAGCGCATCGCGCTCAGCCGCCGAGCCCAGCACCTCGGCAAGGCGCACCCACGTCCCCTCCCCAACGTGCTTCTCGAGGGTATCAGGTTCAATATATCTTGCCGCAGCCACCAAAGCCTCGGCAGCAGCTTCGCGCTCTTGCTCCTCCACGTTGACCTCCACAACCAAGCGGGTCGAGGCCTCAAACGCATGCTCGATCTGCGGATCCAGAGGATACCAATCTGTGCCGACAACCGGGATCGATCCAAGCACATGCCACACACCGGTAGGCCCCTGCACGCGCCACAAGAGTCCGTGAACCCGGGCGAGGTTGGGCTCAAGTTTCAGCGTTGGGCGAGGCTTCGGCCTGTGGGGCTCCCCTACACCAGCCGGTGCGGCTCTGCCGGCGCAGGAGAGTGCCACCAGCAATGACCACACTAGGGCGCTCTTCAGCGCCCTAAATGAAACGAAGCGAGCCCGACGGCTCAATCCACGTCTTCCCACTCATCGCCGTAATGGAACGTGACCTCGGTTCCGGGGCGAATGGTCTTGACCGCGAACACCTCAATGCCGTCGACGTTTGCTGTGGGCTGCGATGAATGATTCATGAAGCGGAGCTCATTCCTGCCATGCACGCCGAGATATTTCCCGTTCTCCATTGGCACCCACAGCACGTGCGTTCCGTCGCGCAGGGTTACCTCTCCATCGTAAGTTCCAATCCGGGCACCCTTTCGAATGGTTGTTTTGGCAAAAACACCACGACCATGAATCAGGCTTTCCCGCACTTCAATCAACTGCTGAAGTTTGGACTTCACGTTTCGTTTTTGTTTCTCGACCTCTGAATTCATCAAGGGCTTCCTATGCACTTTTGGGCGCGGCTTGTACAGAAACTTCTCGCGCTTGGCTAGATGTTTTGAAGCATCGGACCGCCTTAAGGCTCAAGGTAAGTGTAGTGCCCAGAGACTGCTACGTTTGCCTCGAGCGCCATCGCCTCAGCGGGCGCTAAGCCCTTGGGATCTGGCTTGCCCGACCCTTTGAGTGAGACATCCAGCAATCGTAGACGCGTCACATCAAGCCACACATCGCCCTCGAGCTCCACCAACATGGCGCTGCCTGCCTCGCCCATCTCGAAGCCAAGCTTCAGCTTCGCTCTCACCGCAGCCACACCGGCGTGAGGCGCCAGTTCCTCAACGGTCGCCTCGGCATGTGTGATCTTCAGCGCTCGATGGACATGGATCAGCTTCTTAAACACCTCACCGTCGACACTCACGCGCTCCCCCTTTTGGATCTTAGTTCCGTTCAAATGGGGTGCAGCGCGCGCCAGCGCGAGGAACCCCGCGGCTTCTCCCACAATCGCTCGCTCTTCGACTTCAGGAGGCTTCGATCCGTTGCTCGCCCGGACCTCCGGCACCCCATTCTTGACGGCGATCGAGTAACGCTTGCCATCTGTCTCAAAACGCTGACTCTTGGAGTCTCCCAGGCTCGTGGCCTCAACCTTGCTGTTTGAGTGCGAAATCTCGAACTGTGTGGGAAGTCCTTCTTTGCTGGCCTTCACCTCCAGGGAACTTGTGGCGCTTTGAGCGACGGACATTTCCATCTTGTGCCCGCTCGAACCCGGGAGCGGCATCTTCATAGCGATCAGAACCTGTGATTGCTCGGTCATGACCCAACCCGGCAGGAGCGGTTTCCACACGTACTCGGGCACGCCTGTAGGTATAGCTGGAGTCTCTGGCGCCTCCACGGCGATAACAGCGATTGTTTCCGCTACTTCTTCGCCCACCTTCTCCTCATTCAGTGCCACGACTGGCGAAGCCAGCGCTGTCAATTCTGCCTTCTTTTTTACGACGGGCTCAACGGGCGCCAGAGCTTCATCGTAAGGGATGCCACCGAGCGGCTTGCTGCTCGGAAGCTGGGAGCTGCACGCCATGACTCCGCACAGGATCAACAGTAGGCTGGCCTGGTTGGCGGCGGGAATCGAATCCTTGGGCATTGGAGCCGACCCTATCACGGGATGCGCTTCGACTGGGGAGCTCAGGCCCCTAAAGGACGAGTGACGGCGGATCCGGCGGCACCACGATCCTGGGACTGTTGAGGGCAGTCAGTCGCAAGAAGTCGGACGGATTGAACGTGAGTAACGCTTCCGCCCCCACCTGTTCTGCATCAATAAGATGCAGGGCAACACGGCTCCAGACTTGAGTGCGCGACTCGCGCAGCGCTCAATCGCGTAAACATAGTGGGTCGAACCGGATGCGTTCACTTTGAAAATGGTCATCAAGCGATGGATTACCGCGAGAGCATCGTATGCCGTCATTCCGCTGGGGATCTTCGTAAGCACTGAGTAGGTCTCTGCAAGCGCGTGCACGCAGATGCAACCCTCCAATTGCCCCGTGTCCACAGCCTCAATCCAGGGAAGCGCTCGGGCATGATACGGATGCTCCGTCAGTGCATCTCGGCGTCGGACCGCGCGGTTTCAGGCTTTTGGGTTCGCCATCGCCAGGCCGCCGAGCGAGTGAAGCGCGGCGATGTGTTGGTTTGCTACCTCACGCGCCT
>CAZSUA010000105.1:0-15919 GCA_964609655.1 uncultured Polyangiaceae bacterium
CCAGAGCCGCTTTGTCTCCGGCCTTTTCGGCATACTCGGCGGCGAGCTCATGTTCAGCCGCCCCAGCGTAATGGTACGCGAGCGTTTCCAAGTGCTCAGCGAGGCCTGTGGCGGCATGCCGGGCATAGATGGCATGGGCGACAGCTCGGTGGATACGATGGCGCTCACTCAGCCGCACTGAATCGTAGGCAATGTCGCGTGTGAGGCCGTGCTTGTAGCGAAATCGCCCAGGAGTTTCGGTGGCGTAGATGAGATCGTATCCAGCCAGATCCTGAAGCAGGCTGAGCACGTCTGAAAAGGCACTCACCTCTGCCAGTAATTCAGCCTCAAATTCGGTGCCGAGGACGGCGGCGATGCGCACTAGCTCGGCGTGACGCGCGGGTAGGCGTTCGATGCGAGAGGCGACGAGCCCGTGCAGCGTGCTCGGAACGCGACTAGCTTCTGGTCCTGCGGCACGCAGTTTGCTCTCCACCGACCACGACAGACATAGCTCCTCAAGGAACAGCGGGTTGCCCCCGGCGCGTTCGATCAGTGTGAGCACTGCTTTGGCATCGAGCGTGCCCGACAACCAGGACCGTGCCGCGATTTCAGCTTCTCTCGAGGTAAATGGCAGTAATCGGAGGGTGTCTTGGTGCGCATCGGCCAGGCTCGGACGATCCGTGACGCGGGAGCCAACGACGATTAATAGGGGGTTGCGGTTAGCCAAAGAGGAGAGGTCGCGAAGGACTTGCCAGGAGGCATCATCGGCCCAGTGCCAGTCGTCGAGGAGCAGGACCAGGGGCGTTTGCTCGGAAACGGCGAGCAGGACTGCTATCAGCGCTTGGCGAATCGCGGTCTGCGAACTTTCCCGGGATGTGGGGGATTCCGGGTTCTCGTCCAAGAATAGCAACTGCGCCAGCTGGGGCAGACTGTCAGCCAGCTTGGCATCGAGGGCGAGAAGGCTTGCCTCCAGCTCCAGCAGGGCCTCGGCGCGGGTCAACGGTGCGCTTGGCAATAGGCGTTGGCGCAGCACCTGTTGGAAGGGTTCGAACGGTGCGATTCTTCCTGCGCTTTCACACAGGCCGCGCAGGACCGTAGCGCTTCCCTCAGGAATGCCGTGCTCGAACTCGTACAGCAGCCGCGTCTTGCCGATGCCCGCATCGCCCTCAACGTACACCACACGACCCTTGCCGGAACAGGCCTCAGACAGGGTGGCCTGGAGATGTTTGAACTCCGCGGCTCGTGCGACAAACCGAGTGAATCCGCGCTGTTCGCTGGCCTCAAAGCGTGTTTGTACGTCGGTGCGGCCGATGACTCGATACACGCTTGTCGGCTCTTCCTTGCCTTTAAGCTGAAGCGGCGGAACGTTTCGGACGTGGAAAAATTCTTTCGCGCCCTCGAGTGTTTCTTGGCTGGCGAGGATCTCATCGCTCACGGCGATCGCGCAGAGCCGCGCTGCCGTGTTGACAGCATCCCCGATGAGCTCGTAACGCCCGTGCAAGAGCGAGGTCTTACGGGCAAAGACAAGCCCTGAGTGGATCCCTGAGTGGAGCCTCGGTTCAAGGCCTTCAGGGAGCGAAAAATCGAGCGCCAAATCTCGAATTGCTTGGTGAAGCTCGAGTGCGGCAGTGGTTGCATGTCGGACGTCTTCTTCGTTCGGGGAAGGCAGCCCAAACACGGCAAGGAAACCATCGCCGTAGAACTGATTGATCAAGCCGCCGTGGCGTTCAATGATAGGCCCTGCCTGAGCTTTCATCATCCCGAGCAGCGTCGCGACATTCTCGGGATCGCACTGCTCACTGATGGTTGTGTAGCTGCTCAAATCCGAAAAGAGCAACACGACGTGACAGCGGCGGCCGGCCTCAATCGGCTCCTGCTCGGGTTCCGGGCTTATCGCAGCCATACTCACGCTTGATACCAGGGGAGCAAGCCCGTGCGTACTGCTCAGAAAGGTAGAAAGCCATCAGCGCGCCGATTCGGAGTCCAAAGTCACGGATTCGGCGGTCGCTCGCCTTAGAGGCGAAGACTTCCGCGAGGCTCTCCACTTCTAGACGGGCTAGGAGCGGCAGGGAGTCCTCCCGGACCCGCAACATCGAGCGCACGGCGGCTGCGGGATCCCGGCAGACGAGGAGCCCTGCCCGGTCGGCACTCAGCTGAAACATACGAACGATCCCGTTCAATTCTTCATTGAGTGGCGAAAGGTTGGCGCGTTGGGCTGGGCGCGTTCGGAGCGCACGCCCGGCTTGACTGGCTCTTCGGGCAAACCCCTGCAAAGCACCGGGCGGGAGCTTCGCCACGGTCTGCTGCAGTCGATGCGCGACGTGCCAGCCCTTGAGCGCGGGTAGCAAGTTGAGCAGCAGCTCAACGCTTTGGCCTGTTTTGGAGAGGGCCCCAGACCAGAACTCACTCGTGGTCAGGCGAGCATGTCCGAGCCGCAGGTGCCCCAGCTCCGCACCGAGTGCAAATCTTAGTTCAGCGGGGTGCATGAAGCAGAGGTTTTGAGGCTCAACGTGAGCACTGCCTATGAGAAGGATGGGCGGCACCGCTTCGAACGCGCGTATCCCCACCGCTTTGTCCCCGCTTGAAACAAACGCAGCGAGCTTGGGCATGCCCAAAGCAAGCTCAGCATCCCTCAGTGCGCATTCTGCAGCCTCGAAACGTTCCGCGCTCAAACCCTGACAGAAATCGGTCAGTTGGGCGCCGTCGGGTGTGGGCACTTTAGAGACTAGTTTTTGCAGCGCGCCGAGCATGTCGGCGCTTCGACCTACGAGTGGGTGGCGAATGCATTCGAGAATAACGCCAGGATCGAGGGGCGCGGCGCCTTGGGCGGGAAGGCTCAGCGCGCTCGAAAGAACGCCGCCAGGCCTAAGCATTGCGGCGATTCGAAGCGCTCGTTCCTGCAGCTCCGGAGTCGCGGACAAGGCCAGGCGCTCAGCTCGTGCGCGGTCGAACGGTCGCAGCTGTACGAGCTTCACAAGGCTTGGCGCATCCGGCGCGGACGGAGTGCCTCGAGCTTGGGCGAGAATTTCATAGCAACGAGTCTGCAGGGATTCTTCCGCTGTTGGCGGGTCCATGAACCGGATTCTGTCCTCAGGTGCGCTGGCAAACGGTTCTAGCAGCGCACGCGCCCATTCCGGCTCGTGGTGTTCCAGCAGTTGCTCGGCGAGCTCCAGGCTGTTCTCGAGTTCGGTGAGCCCTGGGTTAGAAGAACTGGCGTGCACCGGATTGAAGTTGAGGCGCGCCAACTCTCGGAACCGTTCAGGTTGTGACAAGCCGTTCACGTGGGCGAGTTCTTCGTGCAGGCGAGCACTCTTACCTTCGACGAACCATTGCTCGGCGCCGACGCGCACACACGTTCGTGGACCTTGGCGTTCGAGCCGCAACGGTGCGATGGGGAGGGGGCGGATTTGGGCCTCGCCAAGGTCGCTCAGCGAGACCAAGGCCGAGCGCTCGTGGGTCATCAGAAAGTACCCAGGTGCGTCGCTCAGTTCCGCATGGACGCTGGGTGAACGAGCTTGAGAGGTCGTGCTGAGCCAGGCGAGCAGCGCCTCCTCAGGAGCGAGAAAACGCAGGAGCCAGGCTTCGGCATCCTGCGTTAGAGGCTCAATCTGTCGACGCGGTGGGAGCACCCGGAAGTGCGTCTGCGGCTGCCGATAGACGCGCGACAAGGCCAGGATCTGGCGTGCTTTCTTGCCATCTCCAAGTCCCGTTTCGAACAGGATGCCGTGCTCGGCGAAGCGATCCCTGAAGCGACCACGCTCGTACCGAAGACCAATGGTTTCGCTGAGCTCCCAGGCGGTACCCTGATTGGCCCGTGCGACCATCACAACGTACGCCCTGTCGCCTAGAAGACAGAGTGCGGCGTCGGAAGCGACGCTAGTCCCCTCTCGTGCTAGCTGACGAAGGCCAACGTGCTTCCGAAGCTCCGGGAGGCCCGCCGCCTCGACAAAGCTTCGAATGGCATCCTTCATGGGCGGATCAGTCTCTCAAGAAATGGCAGGTGTAGCCGCCTGGATTTTGCTCCAGGTAATCCTGATGATAACCTTCGGCTGCGGTGAACGTCGAAGCCGCCACGATTTCCGTCACCACCGGTGCCCGCCATTTGCCTCCAGCGTCGATGCGCGCCTTGACGCTCTCGGCGGTGCGCCGTTGCTCGTCCGAGGTGAAGAAGATAGCCGAGCGATACTGGGTTCCACGATCGTTGCCCTGCCGGTCCAGGGTGGTCGGATCGTGCATCCGGAAGAACCAGTGCTCCAAGAGATCTGCGTAAGCGAGCTTTTCGGGATCAAACACCACCTTCACCGCCTCGGTATGCCTCGTCTTTCCGGTCTTTACCTGCTCGTAGTTGGGGTTGGGTGTCGTGCCGCCCGTGTACCCAACGTCGGTATCGAGCACGCCCGGAATGCGACGCAGCAGATCTTCCATGCCCCAAAAACACCCGCCCGCGAAGATCGCGGTCTCCAGCGTGGTCTCGCAGCTCGGGGCTTCTTCGCCCACAGCACACGAGTGATCCGTATGTGCCGGCAAAGCCGTGGCTCCACCTTCGAACAGCGCCGCATATTCGGCGTAGCCTGCGAGCTGGAGCGAGGCCTTAGGAATGAAGCGAAGAGAAGCTGAATTGATGCAGTAGCGAAGTCCAGTAACTGTCGGCCCATCAGGAAAAACGTGCCCCAGATGGGAATCACCATACTTCGAACGCACCTCCGTGCGAACCCGTCCGTGACTCGCGTCGTGCAGCTCAACAACGTGTTCAGCGACAAGCGACCGACAGAAGCTCGGCCAGCCCGTGCCCGAATCAAATTTATCCAGGGAGCTGAAGAGTGGCTCACCGCTCACTACGTCCACATAGATGCCGGCTTCGTGATGATCCCATAACGTGTTTTGAAAGGGTGGCTCCGTGGCATCGCGTTGGGTAACTTGATACTCAAGCGGTGTGAGCTGGCTCTTGATCACCGAGTCTTCGGGTTTTTGGTACTGCTTCACGGCGGCTCCTTGGGAATGTTGAGGTATAGAAGGTATGGGGCACGCGGGTCACGTTGGCGAGCCCGCCGAGTCTGCCCAGGCTGCTAGTAACGCGCGACCAGCATCCAATCACCAGAATTTTGCTATGGAATGAGGGCCCGGTGACTTGAGGGCCCGGCGTGGTAGGACTCCGCCGTTATGGTAAAGACTTGTGCCGAAGTTCGGCAGGCATTCCTGAGCTTCTTTGAGCGTAATGGCCACACGATCGTTCCGAGCGGTCCCATGGCCCCACAAAACGATCCGACGTTGATGTTTGCCAACGCCGGCATGGTTCAATTCAAGGACCTTTTTACGGGCCGCGAAACGCGGTCCTACAAGCGAGCTACCACCAGCCAGAAGTGTCTGCGCATCAGCGGAAAGCATAACGATCTTGAAGCGGTCGGGCCGTCACCTCGGCACCAGACCTTCTTTGAGATGCTGGGCAACTTCAGCTTTGGTGACTACTTCAAAGAGGAAGCGATCTGTTTCGCCTGGGAGTTCATCACCAAGGATCTTGATCTGCCGAAGGATCGGCTGATGGTGACCTACTTCAAGGGTGAAGAGGGCATCGCCGCCGACGAAACGTCGCGTGAGATTTGGAAGAAGGTGAGTGGCTTCGGGGATGATCGGATCCGGGGCCTCGGCATGAGCGATAATTTTTGGCAGATGGGTGATACGGGCCCCTGCGGGCCATGTAGCGAAATTTATTTTTGCAACGGTCCCAATGTGGACACGGCCAGCTTTGGTCAGGAGCAAACTCCCGAGGGCTACGGTTGGCTTGAGTTTTGGAACCTCGTGTTCATGCAGTTCGAGAAGAGCCAGGTGAACGGCAAGGTAGAGATAAAGCCTTTGCCCGCCCCGAGCATCGACACCGGAGCAGGCCTGGAAAGGCTGTCAACCGCCATTCTCGGCCTGAACAGCAACTACGAGCTGGAGTTGCTGCGTGAGCTCGTGGAGGTGGCGGCAAGCCTCTCCCACAAGAAGTACGGCGGCACCATGTCCAAGGATGACGTGAGCATGCGGGTGATCGCCGATCATGCTCGAACCACCGCTTTCCTGATCGCCGAAGGTATCACTCCGGATCGAACCGGCCGTTCTTACGTTCTCCGACGCGTGATGCGGCGAGCGATTCGGCACGGGCACCGGCTCGGTATCGCGGAGCCGTTCTTGCACCAGGTGGCTTCGAAGGTTGTTGACTTGATGGGAGATCATTACGGCGAGCTCAGGGAGCGACGCGATCTGATTCTCAGCCTGGCCGAGGCTGAAGAAGTGCGGTTTCGACACACCATTGAGCGCGGCTTGTCGTTGCTTGAGGATCGTTTCACAGAGCTCAGTGACGCCAAGAAAATCGAGCTGCCGGGTGCTGACGCGTTTCAGTTGTATGATACGTTTGGGTTTCCGTTGGATCTCACTGAGGTGATCTGCCAGGAACGGGGTTTTCAGGTCGAACAAGCGGGTTACGATGCGGCGCTTGAGGAGGCTCGCCGTAAGAGCGAGTTCAAGGAAGTGGAGCACGCGGTGGAGGAAGTGTACCGTGAGGCGCGCGCCAAGATCCCGGGCGAGGCCACTCAGTTCAGCGGCTACGAACGCGAGAGTGAGGTTTCAAAGATCGCCGCGATCGTACGTGGTGGGATGATGGTCGATTCTGCGTCTGAGAACGATGCTGTTGAGATCATTGTTGCGCGAACGCCGTTTTACGCCGAATCCGGCGGTCAATTGGGCGATCAGGGCAGCATTGAAGTCGGGGATGCGCTGGTGGTGATCGAGGATACCGTGAGGCCCCTTCCAGGGTGTGCGGTTCATCGCGGGCGTGTTCAGCGTGGCTCGATCAGGGTGGGGGACGAGGCGAAGCTGAAGGTGGATCACGCGCGGCGTGAGCAAACCCGTCGGCATCATTCCGTGACTCATCTCCTTCACTGGGCGCTTCGGAAAACGCTGGGGGCGCATGCGCAGCAAAAGGGCTCCCAAGTTGGGCCCGAGCGGCTACGCTTTGATTTCACGCATCAACGCTCACTCCTGCCGACGGAGATCACTGCGATAGAAGATCTCGTGAATCATGAGATCTTCAAGAACACACCCATCGTGACGGAGATCATGTCCCTCGACGAAGCTAAAAAGCACGGCGCCATGATGATTTTCGAGGAGAAATACGGGGATACGGTGCGCATGCTGCACATTGGGCCTGCGCTCGAATTGTGCGGTGGCACGCATGCTCGCGCTACTGGAGACATCGGCCTGTTCAAGATCACCTCTGAGGGCGGCGTGGCGGCAGGGGTCCGACGCATCACCGCAACTGCTGGCGAAAGCACCCTGCTGCATTTGCGCGGCATCGAGCATACGCTCGGTCAGGTTGCGGAGCTGGCGAAAGCCACTCCGGCGAACTTGGTGGAGAAGCTGGAGAAGTTCCTGGGGCAGCAGCGGGTGCTTGAGAAACAGATTGAAGATTTGCAGCGCAAGCTGGCCACGGGGGGCGGTGGGGGCTCACTGGACGCGATGCTCGACAAGGCCCGCCAAGTAGGCGATATTCGGGTGCTCGGGTTGCGTTCGGGGGTAACGGATCGCGCCGCTCTGCGCGAGCTTGCGGAGCAGTTGCGGGATAAGCTGGGCGATAGCATCGTGCTGATTGGCGCTGAAGCCGACGGCAAGGCGCAGCTGGTTCTCACCGTAGCCAAGAGCATCACGGGGCGCTACAAAGCCGGGGACCTGATTCGGCCGGTTGCGGAAATGGTGGGAGGCTCCGGTGGCGGGCGCCCCGATATGGCGCAGGCCGGGGGCACGGATGCTTCCAAGCTCGATGCGGCGATAGAGATGTTTTACGCACTCATTCAGTTGCCGTAGCGCTCCGGTTTGCGCTCCTTTCGGTAGCGTGCATGGCCTTGCCCCACCAGGCCGAGGTCAAGCAGAGCCGCCAGAGCTACGAGCAGCCAACCGAGCGGCGACATTTGCCCAGGGTTGCCTATCGAGTTCATCGCGTAGGCAAACGTGAGGGTCGTGAGCGGCAGGAACAGAAAGCCCAAGAACGGCCAGAGCCAATGTTCGAAGGGGCGACTCAAATAGTCGCCGCCCAGGAGCCACACGAGAAACACGGCAAATCTGGGAAACGAAAGAGCGAGGCATCCGAGCAAACACGGCATCGCCGCAGCCTAGCGCAAACGGCCCCCTGCGGCGGTGTGCGAAATCCAGGTAAAACTTGCCGGCGGGATGCGGGCAAACGTGAGAGTTTCGCTTGCTGGCAGCGTGGCCGGAAGCGTATTGGTGTTTGTATGTCAAACAGTTACCGGGTTGAGCCGCGAGCAAGCGTCTTTCGGCGTGGCTTTCGGGTACTGGGCGCGCCTGGGTTGTTGCTTCTGCTTGCTGGATGTGGCGGTGAACCTGAGGCTATTCCCAGTGGCACGGACCTGAATGCGGCGGCGGTGGACCCCGCGCCGGCAGATCTCGCTCCACGTGCCTGTGTGCCTCCGGCGGGCGTCTCGGGCTCACCTGGGACGCTGGGGGCGGCATTGACGCTCATCAATTCTTTGCCGCATCCGGTCAGCGTGGGGTGCTTTTTGGAAAGCCTTGATCGGCCTCTGCAAGCTAACGCCACCAAGAGCGTGTTCAGCGCGCAACCCGCGGTGGGTGCCAGGAGTCCACGCATTTTCTTACTCTCCGGTCAGCTGGTGGCTTCCATTGTGCCGGATGGTGCCGGTAGAGATCTAGTGGAGTTCAGTCAGCTGACGAGCAGTACGCGTTCGATCAAGGCGGAGATTGCGTTTCCGGTGGTGGCTCCGCTCGAAATGAGCGACGCTTTTTCACGGCTACCGTTTAACAACGTCTCGGTCTGTGCATTCTGCCATGCAGAAGAGACTCGAGTGACGGTGGATGGCACGCCGGGCGGTTATGAGTCGGAGGCGCTCCGCCCACGGGCAGAAGAAGCGGTGAGCTTGAGTTCAGTGAAGCAGGAGTATTTGACTTGCGATGCCGCAAGGGAACCGGAGCGTTGCGCTATTCTGACCGCGATCTTTGCGCACGGAGCCGTCCAGCCTGGCGAATTCCCGGCTGATATGAAGACGTTTTTCTGAGGCCTTCATCGCGCTCGAACGAAGAGTGGGCGCATTTGCCCGAGTGGTGGATCGCTCTGACCGGATCGGCAACGCGACGTGCGGTTCGGATACCAAATAAACGGCTAAGCCAGTTGAGCCGTGGGTTTCGCGGACGAAACGCAAGAAATCGATGCCTTGGCCGAGGCGTGCCGTGGGGGCCTCTGCTGGATCGGTGTGAAAGAGCATGAGCTCGCGCGCCATCTGGCGGAAGTAGGCTCCCGGATAGGCTGAAAAGCTGACAAAACCGACGCCGTCGTCCTTCAACCGCGCCTGGATTGTGGCGAGTAGCCCATCGCGGACTGTCTCGGGCACCCAGGAGTAGACTCCGTGAGCGATCACATAGTCGAACTGGCCAAAGTCGCTGCCAAGCGCCGAGGCATCTTGGGCATGTAGCTCGATATTGCGAAGGCCCAGCTCGGCGATCAGTTCTCGGCCAGCAGCAATGGCACTCCCGGCGAGATCCACCCCGACGAACCTGCTCTCAGGCAACGCGATGGCCATGGGGATAAGGTTCGCGCCATCACCGCAAGCCAGTTCCAACACGTGGCACTGCTCGGGAGGCGCCGCCGCCAAACCAAGCAGTTGGGCAATGGCTCCCAGCCGTGTTGGGTGCGTTTGAGGGTAGGCGTGCCCGGGGTACGCCACCACGTCGTAGGCAGTGAGAGGCTCTCTGCCGCTGCCCTCAGCCATGCTCAGTTAGCTTTGTTCGCCTTGATATCCCACGCGAAGTTGACGCTCGGCCCGGTGCCGGTCTTGCTGTCCGGTTGGTAGTCGTAGTCGATCTTCGCAAAACTCAAGGTGATGCTTTCTGCGGGCTGCGAAGAAGAGTCGATAGCTTGGGTCACCGAGGTGACGAACACTTCCACGAGTTTGATTTTCAGGAACTCCAGGGGCTCGCCGTTGCTTCCGGGCTTACGAATCGTGAGCAGGGCGTCCGGGATATGCACCCCTGTTGCCGCGATTTTTGCCAGAGCTGCGCTCGCGAGATCCACGCGTTTGGTGATCCGCATCTCGTTGAAGCTCACTTTGCCAGCGCCGGCGCCACCGTTCAGCAAACTTGGCGTATTGCTCAAGCCCCAACTGAAGCTCTCAATAATAATCTCATCCTTGTGTCCTGAATCGGTCGATTCACCCTTGATGTTCCCAATCTTGAGGAAGGTATCCACGCGGTTGCTCGAAGGCGGGGTGCCGCCTCCACCTGAGCCGTCAGCAGCCGCGGGGCCTCGCGGGCCTTCCGGACCCTGTGCTCCTGCCGGACCAGATGCGCCAGCGGGCCCCGTTGATCCATCGCGCCCATCGCGCCCTACCGCGCCGTCGACGCCAGCGGGACCAGATGGCCCCATCAACCCCATGGAGCCCTGCGCGCCAACGGGGCCTTCCTTATTCCAACTGATGGCCTGCTCATTGCGCTCACAAGTATCGTTAGCTGATGTGAGCACGCGAAGGCGGCCTTGCTTGTCGTAACAGCCGTGGATCTCATTGCCACTATTGCCCAAGCTCACAGCGGCGAAGGCGCCGGCGCTGGCGAGAGTCGCCGCTCCAGCGACTCCAACGGCAACACGACGACCCCGGGGTGTTTTGATGAGAGTTGTAAAATTTGCCATGACATTGCCTTCCATCGCTGTGTGGTTGAGCCGCTGGTGAGCTTGCGCGCAGGATAATCACGTATAGGGCCGTTTTCCAAGGGCCGTCTTTTTCTGATCCAGCCAGCGCGCGCCGTAGTGCTCCCAAACTTGTCCGCGACCGCCATCTCAAAGTCGCACACCAGATAGTAAGCATGCTTACTATCTGCCACGGAACGAAAAGGGCCGCCAAGGAACGAAAAGGCCCCTTACCGATCAAACCGAAGGCTTACCCCCATCGCGTGGCGGCGTGAGGGAGTGGTTAGCCTGTGTTCCGCATCCCCTGGGCGATGCCATTCAGGGTGCCGCCGAGCGCTTGGTTGAGCAACTCAAGATCGGGGTGGTCTTCGGGCAGTTGACGCTTCAGCTTCAGGAGGTGTACCTGAAGCGCGCTCAGCGGATCGACGTAGGCGTTTCGGAGCTTGAGTGCTTCGGGCAGAAACTGATGGGCACCCAGCAGCTGCGATTGCTTGCGTATCGCTAAAATGGCGGTGACGGTTCGCTCGTACTCCGCTTCGAGCGCTTCATACAGGCCTTCGGTGTGCCACAGCTCCGTCACGTAGAGACGTGCCACTTCCAGCTCGGCCTTCGCGCAGACCATTTCAATTTTTGACAGCAAATCCTCGAAAAAAGGCCAAGCTTTGACCATGTGTTGCAGAAGCTCCAAGCCGCCGGACTCCGCCATCACTTCGCTCAGCGCGGTTCCCACGCCGAGCCACGCGGAGGGCATCAACCGGATCTGAGTCCAGCCAAAATTCCAGGGGATTGCTCGGATGCCGGCCATTGTCCCGGCGCCCTGAGGTCGATACGCGGGGCGCGAGCCGTAGTGCACATGGGCCAGCTCCTTTAAGGGAGTGGCATTCGAGAATAGTTCAAAGAGGGCAGGGTCGTCGTGAACGGTGGCTCGGAAAATATTCATGGAGGAGTCCGCCAACCTCTGCATGGTTGAGCGAAATTTCGTTTCCGTTTCTGCCTCAAGGTGGGCACCGCGAAAGTCGTCCAACATCGCGAACAATGTTCCCACGAACATCACTTCCAGGCTGCGCTCAGCGATGGAAGGTAAGTCGAATTTCTGTGAAATGACTTCACCCTGCTCAGTGATTTTGATGGCTCCACTCACCGTGTTCGGTGGGAGTGCGGTGAGCGCCCGGTAAACCGGCGAACCGCCACCGCGCCCCACGGTGCCGCCTTGCCCGTGAAAAATGGAAAGCTTCACATTGGCCGCGCGCGCCAACTGAGAAAGCTGCTCCTGAGCTTGATAAAGGAGCCACGCCGCGCCCAACACTCCGACGTCTTTCGCCGAGTCAGAATAACCAATCATGATCTCTTGGTGGTCGCCGCGAGCTTTCAACTGACGTCGATACACAGGATCTGCCAGCAGCTCCTCGAATACTTGGGGAGCGTTCTCGAGATCGCGACGGGTTTCGAACAGCGGAACCACGTCGAGCTTGGAGGTGGGCGTGTCCTCAGCCAGGTTCAAAAGGCTGGCCTCTCGGGCCAACAGCAAGACACGCAAGAGGTCCTCCGCCGAACGAGCCATCGAGATGATGTAGGTCGATGCCGCTCTCTCGCCAAACTGACTCTGCACGTCGCGCATGGCATAAAAAACGCCCATCGCCTTCTCAGCTTCGGGCCCGAGCGCAATATGCGGTGCCAATAGGGGGCGCCGGGAAATCAATTCTGCACGCAGCCCGGCAACCGAAAAATCTGGCATCGAAAGCGCTGCTGCGATCGCGTTGAGTGTTCGGGTGTGGACCTCCGCGTCATCGCGAAAATCGAGCCGATAGCCAAAGAATCCTAGGGCCTCCACCTGTGCGATCAACGGCTCAAGGAGCTGCTGTTGGCTGTGGCTCGCCTTGGCAGCCACTAACGCGCCGCGCACGATCCGAAGGTCTTCTAAGAACTCCTCGGCCGCTTGATACGCTCCGCTGGTCTCTTCAGGTTTCCCGCGATCGCGGCTGGCGATTTCGCTCCTGAGTGCTCCCAGCCGCTCGCACATCAGTGTCAGTTTGAGGCGAACCGGCTCATGCCGATCGCGGCGTTGGTTGGCCTCCCAAACTAGAGGAAGCTTGCCTTTATCGCGTTCGATGGATGACCGAAGCTCCGCGGTCTTAGCGCCGTGATGATCGGAGACACTCAGGCGCTCGATCAGGCCCGAGATCACACTCCGGTAGTGTCCGAGCACGGCGTAGGAGGAACGCCTCGCCGCCAGCACGCTGATTTCCGGGGTCACAAAGGGATTCCCGTCGCGATCGCCGCCAACCCAGCTGCCGAGCGGGAACTGTAGGTGGATCCCGGCCGGCTCAGCGTAAACGTCCTGGAATGCGCGCGCGAGGGTTGCGTTGGTAGCTTCGGTGGCCCCGAGCAGCCGCCCTTCCAGGTACCAAATCGCCGTTGCGACTTCGTCCATCACGCTCGGTCGATCGCGCCGGACTTCGTCGGTTAACCAGAGGAGCTCGACCTCCGCAAAGATAGACTCCTCCAGCTCACGCCGCTTGGCTGCGTGGGCCGTATTGCGAGCCAGAAGCGCATCCGCCAGCCGCGCATGCAGCACCAAGAGCGTGCGACGCTTAGACTCGGTCGGGTGTGCTGTCAGCACAGGACGCACCTCCACGCCGGTCAATACTTCCCGGGCCTTCGCCGCGGAATAGCCTCTGTCTTTGAGCCGCTTGAGCGCCCAGTGCAACGAGGCTGGCTGCGGGTTATCGCCGGCGCCTTCTTCGTACTGTTCGCGACGCCGCACGCGATGGACCTGTTCGGCTACGTTGATTAGAAAAAATAGCAACGAAAAGGCTCGTGCCACTTTGGACGCGGCTAGCAGATCGAGGGTGCTGATCTCCTGCATGAGCGAGGCGAAATTAGCGTTGGTCTGGCGGCGCTGTTTGGCCAAAACGCGCAGGGCCTCCACCGCCTGGAAAATGGGCTCCCCTTCGATTCGACGAATGGTTTCGCCGAGCGTGGCCGTCAGCCAACGAACATCGTCTTTCAGGGGAGCATTTACGGAGGGTTGGTGCGTCGACATACAGGGCCTGCCTCATAACTCGGCCCGCCCTGCCTGGCATGCACAATTTAGGACCTTGAATACTTAGTGGCTAGCTGCGGGCAGCCCGTCCACCAGCTGCTCGAACCCCCAAAAGTTCGGTTCAGGGGTGAGCCGGATCGCGAAAGCGGCCTGCACTTGGTGCTGAACGGCGTGCGCGAAGCTCACGACATCGAGCGCCCGGGCGCCCGGGCGCGCAACAATCGCCAGGCAATGCTTACTCGATAGCCCAACCGTGCCGCTTCTTTGACCTTTCCTGAAGCCGGCATGCTCGATGAGCCAGGCTGCGGGCAGCTTGTGGTCGCCATTCGGCTGCAAGAAGCTTGGGATCGGTGTGTCGAGCTTTTTCTGGAGCGCCGCCAAAGTTCCCGAATCAACCAGAGGATTCAGAAAGAAAGAGCCGCAGCTCCGGGCATCCTGATCCGCAGGGTCGAGAACCATGGATTTGGCTCGACGCAATTTGAGCACAGCATTTCGGACGCATGTGAGGTTGGGGTCCACAATGTTTCGTGCTGTCAGGAAACGTTCGAGTTCCGCATAGCGAACGCTGGCTTTACGATGCGCGCTTAATCTAAACGTGACGCCCGTGACGAGGAACGACTCCGCTGCTGTGCTCTTGAAGAACGAATCACGGTACTTAAACTTGCAGGCTGTATTGGAAAACTCAAGCTGCTCGCCAGTTCGCCGATCGATCGCGCGAACCTGCGCGATAGTTTCGCTCACTTCTTGCCCGTACGCTCCGACATTCTGAATCGGCGTGGCTCCCACGAACCCTGGGATCCCGCTCAAGCACTCCAGACCTTGAAGGTCTCGCTGGACGGCCTCAGCCACGAGCACGTCCCAGGTAACGCCTGCACCCGCGGTGACCATCACGTCTGAACCCTGCGTCCAAAATTCGATGCCACGCAGGGCTGGCTGAAGCACGAGCCCCCTCACACCCGAATCGGCGATGACCAGATTGCTGCCGCCACCCAGCACATACAGGGACAGACCTTCGCGCTCCGCAAAACGGATCGCCTCGGAGACTTCCTCGTGCTCGGTCGCCCGAACGAAATGGCTCGCGGCACCCCCGACTTGGAGGGTGGTCATAGGCCCGAGGGGTACATCCAGTTGGAGCCGCACTTCCCCCAGTTCCTACCAGGTAGTCTGAGCGGGCCCAATTTTTGGGGTGACACCCCAAATTTCACGTCCATTTACGCTTGTTCTGCCCCACGGCGGGGTGGCGTCAGGGTGAAAACGTGGGGGTCTTGGGCCCGGCTAGTTTGCCTGCGGGCTTTTGGGCATGATACGCGGCAAGCATTGTTCAACTGTTCAGGCTCTGGAATCGGCAATCCTTGATTGGGCGGGGCCACCTTTTGAGCCAAAAGCAAAAACTTACGTTGCCCGAGCGGCACGTCCACAGAGAGAAAAACCCATCATGACTTTTACCGAAGCTGCGGCGAAAGTACTGCGCCTCGTCGGAAAACCCCTTCATTATAAGGAGATCACGGATGTCGCCATCGAGAAGAACTTCCTCAGTCACGTGGGCAAAAGCCCTGAGGTGACGATGGGGGCTCGGCTCGCGGCGCTCGTGAAGAAGGGGGAAAAAGATAACCCGCTGGTTCGCATCAAGCCCGGCGTGTTTGCCCTGCGAGACTGGGACCAAGCTACGATTGATAAGGGCCTGGCCGACCGCACCCCCGCCATCAATATGATCGGGGAGGGTGCCGAAAGCGCTGAGGGCTCCCTCGAAAACGGGCATGTCGCCGCAAAAGGCTCATCCGCCAGCTCGGTTTCCTTGGTTCCGGATGATCTTCCGGGTCCCGATGAAGAGGAGATGAAGCGGGCGAAGTTTGCCGCCGGAGGCCAGCAGCTCTTCTCGACTGAAGCAGACGACGAGGAACCGATTCTCGGTGGTCCCGATGAGGCAGCTCCAAGCGAGGAGGGCGACGAGGATGGACGTCGTCGTCGTCGGAACCGTCGCCGCCGCCGAGGCGAAGACGATCGATCCGGGTTGCCGTCGTACACTGTTTCGGACGCGCCAGCTGATGTGTTGTTAGCTGCAGGAGCTGAAGGCCAAGCGTCGGGTGTTGGAGAATCTATCCGAGCCGATGCTGGCGAGCACTCGCCAGACCCGACGCGCGAACGTGGCGGCAACGCACGCCGTGGGCGAGATGATTCGCGCCGTGGACGAGATGAGCCGCGTCGAGATGAGT
>CAZSUA010000106.1:0-15913 GCA_964609655.1 uncultured Polyangiaceae bacterium
GGCCAAGCGTTCGCGGGTGCCTCGGGCACGGCGACCAACGGGGTCGGGGGAGGCGCAAATGCCGTTGGGGGAGGCGCGAATGGTGTGGGGGGATTTTCGGGTCAAATAGGAGGCGCCGGGTCCATCGCCGGCACGGGCCCCATGCTCAATTGTCAGGTGAGCGGAGCCCAGTGCACGAGCAATGCGGATTGCTGCTCCAATTCTTGCAATCCCATGACGCAGCAATGCGCACCGTCGCTCATGGAATGCAAAGGCGCAGGCTCGCCGTGTGGCAGCTCGATTGAATGCTGTACGTTAAGCTGTGCCGGCGGTGCATGCAGCGCCAACGCCTGTATTCAAGACGGGCAGGCCTGCCAAACAGCAGCGGAGTGCTGCGGCGGCAGCTGCAACGCCAACAAGTGCACGGCGCTTTCGACTTCCTGTAAGACGGCCGGCAATGCCTGCACGCAGGGCGGCGATTGCTGTTCCAGTCTGTGCAATGGCGGCCTCTGCCAAATCGGCGCTTCCTTCTGTGTGCAGGGCAGCGATGTTTGCGGCAAAAATGCCGACTGTTGTTCCGGGATCTGCACGATCGCCAACGGCGCCACGCTCGGCTCGTGCAGTGCGCCCCAGGCGGGCTCCACCCGTTGCGGTAAAGTCCATGGCGAGCTGTGCAATGGCTGTGGGGAATGCTGCAGCCGTCTCTGCGCACCTTATGGGCCCACGGGCGTTGCGATTTGCCAGCCTGCACAAGGCTGCCGAATTAACGGTGAATTGTGCCACGAAGATCGAGATTGCTGCGGCGTCGCAGGTACCGGTCTGCCGGGTGAGGGAAATGTAACCTGCGAAAAGGATGCAGGCGCGGAGTTTGGGCGCTGCCGAAATCCCATGGGTTGCAATCCGCAGGGCAATATCTGCCACTTCAAAGACTACCAATGCGAAAATTCCACGGCCCCGGCGCAGTGTTGCGGCGACACCAACAAAAAGCTCGAATTTTGTCAGCTGGATGCGCTCGGAATTCCACGCTGCAATGGTCTTGGCGAATGTCGCAAAGAAAATGAAACCTGCGCCACAGGCCTCGACTGCTGCACTGGCCTGAACCTCTCCTGCTTGCCGAATGCAGCCGGCGATCTCGTTTGCACCAAGCTCACGACTCCCGAAGCTTGCCAAGTCACCGGTGGCGGCTGCACCGCCAACGCGGATTGCTGCCCCGGTACGATTTGTATGCTTGAGATCGGCGCGTCGCGTGGCATTTGCGGCGTGCGCGAGGTCCCTCCACCAGTTGGAAGTGGCGGTGCTCCGGGAGCCGGCGGCGCGTCTTCGGGCGCAGGTGGTGATCCCGGCGCAGGTAGCGGTGGCGCACCCGTGTGTGCCGAATATGGCCAATCATGCCTGTCGACTCCGTGCTGCAATGGCGTCCCGTGTTCAGCTGGCCTCTGTGTGTATATTATTCGGTGAGTGTGCGGTTTGGGGGGGCGACCGTCGGCCCAATATCACGAGCCGCATCACCGCAGGGTGACCGGGGCGGCCTTGTCGCAGGCTCGCGCCCAGTGGCGGATACGTTGTCGTGGCTGTCAATACAAATGTATTGACAAGGGGCGGGTCCAGCACACACTAGGGTCATGAACGAGCTCAAAAGCTCCCAACTCCAGCTTCGCGTCTCGCCGCGAGAGAAACGCGAGATTCAACGGAGGGCCGAGTCCGCCGGGCTTTCGATGTCAGAGTGGGTCGTCTCGCAACTTTTGCCCAAACAGCATGAAACGTTTCAGGACCTCGTGCGCAATCTCAACCACGAGTCAAGTGAAGCGCCCAACGCATCGTCGTATGCGTTGGCGGCGCTGAACGACTTTTTGGCAAAGCTTTCTGCCCAGGACTTTAAGCGCGCGCTGACGGACCCGTCAGTGGTACCACACTCCGAGTTCCACCGCGTGTACCTAGCGGCAATGATCGAGCATGCTGCCGTTCAAAAGGGGGCCGAGGTGCCAGCATGGGTTCTAAGTAGCGGCCCCCTCGGCGTTCCGTACTTCGCCACTGAACTCACCAGTCTTCGGCTCCACCTCCTCATGCATTCGCCGCCCGCGTTTCGGCGACGCAATCTGTTCGTGGATGCCAGCGTGGGAGATCGGGTGTGAAGCTTGGTTTGGATCGGAAACGGATCCATGAGCTCTTCGAGCTTCTCAACCAAGAGCTATTAAAAGCAGGGATTCGGGGAGAGCTCTTCTTGGTGGGTGGGGCCGTGATGTGTCTCGTGTACAACGCGCGGGAATCAACGCATGATCTGGACGCGCTGTTTTTGCCAACCGCGGGTGTACGCGCTGCGGCAAGGCGAGTGGCTGGGAAAGAGGATTTGTCTGAGGACTGGCTCAACGACGCAGCCAAAGGTTACCTGAGTGAAAGCGCGGATTTCGCGCCGTTTCTTCAGCTGAGCCACTTGAGCGTGATGACGGCCACCGCGCCCTATTTGCTAGCGATGAAGTGTCTAGCCATGCGGCTCGGCCGCGAATTCCACGACGAAACTGACGTTCGTTACCTGTTGCGTTACCTCAATATCGAACGCTACGAGGACGCGGTGGACGTAGTTTGCAGCTTCTATCCGCTGCAACGGTTTCCCCAAAAGACATTCTACGCGTTACGCGAAATCCTCGGCTCCGATGATGAAGCTTAGCCGCGGGATCGGGGGGACAAAGTTCCGAGTCGTGTTATACGGGCGGGATGCATTATTGGAGGTCTGCCATTCCGTGTTGGTTCCTGCTCGCTGGCGTAAGTTCCTGCGGCACGGAAGCCGCTCCCAAGGGCGTTGTGGGTGTTGGAGGTATGTCGACGAGCATATCTGGCGGCTCGGGCGGAACGGCGAACGCGAGCGGCGTGGGCGGGGGTATTCCAGTTCAAAGCGGAGGGAGCTCGGCGTCTGTGTCCGGCGGTGCACCGAGCAGCCAAGGCGGAGCGCTCGGAGTTGGAGGGCAAACGATGGCTCAAGCAGGAAGTGGAGGAAACGTGCAAACGCCTAATGTGCCCAAAAAAGTGCTGATCTATACCTATCCTCCCACCGGCGAGGTGCCAAATCTCGCCGAACAGGTTTCGATCCTGAGCGCCCAGCTTCAGGCGTGGGGTTTCTCGGTTGAGACTTCGCAAGATCCCGCCATGTTTACCGACGTTAACTTAGGACGTTTTGGAGGGGTGGCTCTGATCAATACCTGCGGAGAACTTTTCGGAGAGAGCAACCCGGGGACTGCCGAGGCGGCGGCCTTGCAAAAGTTTGTGCAAGCCGGCGGCGGCTTGTTTGCCACGCACTGTGCTTCCGTGACGCTCACGGGCGCGCCCGCGAGTGACCCCGCACCTTACAATAAGCTTCTGGGCGGACGAGGTGGCGACGGCTACTTTGGCGGCGAGAGTACCTGCACCAAGCTCACAGACCACCCCACGAATGCGGCCCTTCCGGCAACATTCTCGTACACGGGTGACACCGACAACACGGACTACCTGGCTCCGGATACAGTGGTGGTGGTGCGCTGCAAGTGGTCAGGCAACGGCGAAAAGGAAGTCGCTGCATCCTGGTATCGCACCGAAGGGCTCGGTCGCATCTTCTTCACAACCTTCGCTAAAACCGACGCGGATCTAAAAGATGCGATGCTGCGCGATCAACATCTGTTCCCTGCGCTTTCCTGGGTGCTTTATCGGTCCCCGATCCAGCAGTAAGCCTTCGCTTTGATCGGTCAGTGAAAGGGTTGCCGGGCCGCGCGGCACGAGCGCTCGGTGAGCAGCCCTTTTCGTTTCTTCGGAGATAGTAAGCATGCTTACTATCGTGATCGCCTTTGAGATGGCTGCCACGCACAAGCTTGGGAGCACCTGGGGGATGTTCAACCGCTGCCCGAACGCGGTCGCGACTCGCAGCGTCAGAATTCCGGCGACCAGAGTTGTTCGGCAGCTCCAGGAACGGTGACGAACAACTGCAAGGCGATGTCGGGGCCTGTGGCTTGGAAGTAGAACACTCGAATTTTGTGCCGTCCCTGGTCCAATGTCACGGTGTTTGATTTGCTAGTGACGGCGTGCACGCCGTCGTTGTTGACAACGAGTTTCCCGTCGACCCAGAGCAGCGAGCCATCATCCGAAGACAAACGGAACACATAGTCGCCTTGGACCTTTACGGAGAACTTTCCGTTGTAGTCGAGCGCGAACGACTTGTATTTGTCGGAAACGCCGGGAAAACCTGAGGTGAACCGGCGTTTGGAGATATTCAGTGCGTTCGTATACATGATCCCTTCTGGGATGCACCTTCTAACAGAGGCGGGTTGGGCACGAAGCAGAGCGTGCCCTTGAGGGCACCCTTTTGCCCGCTGCCGAAAATTCCGACGCTGCTCACGATAGGGAGGCCGGGTCCGTGCTTGCCGAAAGTGTGTTCTTTGGCTGCTGGCATGAGCCGCCTTGACCTTGTACGATCCATCAAGTCCACCCAGTCTTCTCTCTCCACCAGAGCCTTTTCGTTCTGATCGCTCAACGAATCACCATCCGGCAATGCATAGGGAAAAGATTGCGGTAAGGGCGACGTAGCTAATGGAGGTTCAACAGGGAGCGTTGGTTTCTCTTTTTCCGAAGCAGTTGGTGTTGATGTTTGTGTCGGTGTCGGCGTTGAAACCTGAGGCGCCTGCGCAGTAGGCTTCTCGCCCCAATCTGTGAAGTGCCCAACCAAGAGAATCTGCCGCGCCCTTCGAGCTGAGTTGTGACGCATTCGGCTAAGCGTGCGCGAATTCGGTTGAGCGTCACCTGCACCGATTCGGTCCGTCAAGATCAACGCCACTTCTTGAACGATGTCTTCCGCGAGAGCGTGATCACGCAAGATGGTGAACGCGTACGCAAGCAACGCCTTTCGGTAAGCTTGAATCAAATCGAGCTGGTCCAGCTTCGGTTGGATGAATTCGTTCACGCTAGAGAGTGCGCCCCAAGGTCAAATCTTATCTGATAAACGTCAACGACCTTGAATTTGGCCGAAATCTCGATTGTGCCAACCTGTGCCACTCCTCGGGCCAACTGACACGCGTGTCACGAGGGTTGAAGGGTTCTGGCCCGCAGCGCGGAGAAGGCCCACCCAAAAACAGCGAATGTTCCCAAATCAATAGAGGAGGAGTTGGTGGCACAATTCTCGCACATTGATCCTTGAGGCTAACGAACAGATGCTTTTCCCGATTCGCTCCCGATTCACGCCCGCCGTCATTTTTTCCGCACTGTTCGCGTATGTGGGTTGCTCCGGGTCGGTTGAGTCACTGGATGGCAGGAGTACAGGCGCAGGAGGAGCCGGCGCAACCGCTGGCAGCCTAGGGGTCACAGGGGGCAGGCAGGGGCCAACCGGCGGTCTTGGTTTTGAGGGGGGCGGCCGGAACGTGGGACCCGTCGGTGGCTTTATCAGTAGAGACGGGGGCGCGCCGAACGTGGGACCCGTCGGTGGCTTTATCAGTAGAGATGGGGGCGCCACGGGCACAATAGGCGGTAAATCCGCCGGCGGCACGGGTGGGGCACCCACGGGCGGCCAAGCCACGTCGGGCGGCCAAGGCAACGGGGATCCGCACCCGACAACGGGCTCGCTTGACGTGTATTGCACTGATCTTGGTGCCTACGCTTGCGCAGGACATGCGCAGAAAGGGCAGCTGGCGTGCGCGGTCAACCCTAGCATCGGAGTTCCAGTATGGTCGCTCAATGGCAACTGTTCCGGCGCGAACAACTGCGATACGCGGCCAGGCGGGAATGCGGGGTCCTGTCAGCCAATCGTGACCGAGTGCCTCGACAAGAATCCTGGTGCGGTGTTTTGCCGGGGCGTGAACCGACTGACGTGTGGTCCGGACCTCGTCACCGCCACACCGCTCGACACCTGTGCGACAGGCTTCTTGTGCACCGATGGCATGTGCGTGATCCCGTAGGTTTCGACCGACAGCTGAACCGTGGCAACGGCGCCCGCATCGTGGACACTGCCGTCGTTTCTGGTATCCTGCAATCCTCGAAATGGCGCTCCCACGTACCCAACTTTACGCGAGTCTTTTCTTCTCGATGATGGTCCCAGCCATCTTCGGCTGCGCGAGCGGGGCGAAGAGCGTCTCGGACACGAGCCAGTGGGAGGCGAAGGTGTCGCTCCCCTCGGACGCGAATGGTGCGCTCGATGTTTCAGGGGGCGCTTGGCGCATGATCGAAACCCCAGCGCTTTCCAACCTTCCGAATATTGTTAGAACCCCCATCGGCTGGCTAGCCGCGTCTCGGCGCGGATTGGGAGAAGGGAAGATTGTTGCGGGCTTTGAAAGTGCGCTCTATCGCTCTGACAACGGGATCGACTGGGAGTTGCTGCCGGTTTTCGCCGGTCGTCATGACATTGCAGTGCGCGGCCTCGCGTACGGTGGCGGTCGCTACGTCATGCTCGCGAATCTGAATGGAGGCAGAAGCGCTCTTCTTCGCTCAGAGGACGGTCGAGGTTGGGTTGAAATACACCCGGAGGTAGATCCAGTGCGTAGCCTGCACGCACTGGCCTTCGCTGGGGATCGATTTTTTGCCTGTGGATTTCAAACATGCCTGATCTCAACGAACGGCGAAACCTGGAGGGAAGTCGCTATGACGAATGCCCAGCCGTCGGCAGTCGTCTACGGCAATGGTCGGTATCTGTTGGTCGGAAGCGGACCGATGGAGGTTTCGAGTGACGGGCTGACGTTCACGCCGCACGACGTGGACTGTGCGCTTCCAGGCGCTTGCATCATGGATCCAAGTGGTGGTGTGCATCAGGGCTTTCACTCGAATGCCCTGTTTGCCGAGGGGCGTTTCTTTGCCGATCAATTGAGTTCGCCCGATGGAGTCAATTGGCTCGCAGACCCGGAGCGCGCTCCTGTTGCCTATGTGGACGGGCGCTTCATGGGTGATGACGGCTACAATCTGAAAACTTGGCGTGGCGAGGGTACAGTACAAGACGTTCCTGCCATTCGAACCGCTCAAGCGGCGGTGACGGAAGCTGGGCGAGCCATCACCGACGTGGGAGTGTTGGACAACAACGCGCCCATTCCAGCGCGCGTAGAAGTGCCGTTTGATGACGGCTTGACCTGCGAAACTGCCAGTTGCGTCGTGGTGAATGACCGCCTCTATTTGGTGCCTCCGCCAGGCACGGCAGCGTTGCCAGACCGTGTTCCACGTAACGCCGATGGCAAGCCCTTGCTGACCGACGAGTGTCCCGTCTCGGGCATGATTTTTTGCCAAAACTACGCGGATCGCACTGGATGCGTGTGCCACCACGAAGCACCTCGTGGCCCAAGCAGTTGCCAGGACGTTAGCCAGTATCGATGCGAAGGTCGCTTTTCAGCTCGGCCTGACGAATGGCAAATAGCGGAGGTGGCCGACGCGGGCTGCAGCTGCAATGGGCTCGACCCTAGCCAACCCGAAAGTTTCGGGCTCGATTGCAAACCCGGTGAGGCTCGCCCCTGCGTCGCCCCTTTGCGCTGCTTGGCGATCGACCCACCCCCCTCATCCGGTATCCCCTTTCCGCAGCGATATGTGTGTTCAGCTGCCTGTCAGGTCGATGCGGACTGCCCATCCTGGGAAGCTACAGGTTTCTGCGCTGGACATGTGTCGTTACGCTGTTCGAACGGAAGCTGTCAGCCGCGGGCGTGTCAGTAGTGCCCTTGCCTCGCCCTTGACCCGCCCTTGCCTCCCTCCCTAAGTTTCAAACGGCAGTCGAACCGTGGCCACGGCACCCGCATCGGCGTGATTCTTCAACTCCAGCTTGCCACCGTAGGATTCAACGATGCCGCGGCTCACATACAAGCCTAAGCCAGCCGCGCCTTGCGCCTTCCGGGTGCTGAAAAATGCGTCGAACAGCCGGGGCAGGACATCTTCGCTGAGGCCTGGACCGTTGTCGGAGACTTCGAGATAGATCCAATTCTTGTCCTGGAAGGTCCGTAGCAAGATCGAATTTTCGTCGCGTGGTCGTCCGAGCTCTTCCAGCGCCTGAGCTGAGTTTAAGAGTAGATTCAGTGTGACTTGGGCGAGGTGAGCCTCGCGGATCTGGATGGGTCGCGTCTCTTCCAATTCTTGTACAATGCGACAAATAGGCTGCAGCTGACGCGCCGCCAAACGCAGTGTCAGCACAGCTACGTCGTTAATCTGTATCGAACGAGGCTCGAGATTTGGCGTTGCGACAAGACTCCGGAAATCATGAAAGGCGCGCGCCAGCCGTGACGTCGCATTTAGGGAATCCTGGGCGTGGGGTAGGAGCTCCGCAACAGCCGGATTCGAGGCTGAGAGTTCGCGCATCCTAGCCACCAAATGATCGAGACTGTCGAGACCCGGCGCCAGTTGGTTTGCGGCTTCGACCACAAATCCTTCGCCCAAGAGGCCAATCTTGGCAACTTGGTCGGCACGCATTCTTCGTGTGAACGTCGGGTCTTTGAGCACGATTTCTCCTCAGTTTCGAATACCACAGACTGAGACGAAACGAACCTAACGACCCAAGCTCCAGTCTGTTGGGCTCCAGAAAGAATGCCTCCGACACACTCTCGAAACAATCCTCCACCATGCTCTGCCCAGTCGAATGCTGGATCTCGAGGCTAGCCCATGCGCACGCACGCCAGACCACGGGACGTGGCAGGCGAGTCTCAGCCTACGCTTTGCCAGGCGCCAGGGAAGAACGAGCGTGACCCATGAGCGCCACACCGGGCCGCTCGTTATCCAGCGTCCCTTCTACCCGGCGGGAAGCGGAAGCTGTCACGTCTACCTTTTGCATCCACCGGGTGGAGTCGCAGGTGGCGATCAATTGAGCTTTGATACAACGCTCGGACCCGAGTGCGAGGTGCTGATCACGACACCAGGGGCCACCAAGTATTATCGCAGTGCGGGGCGTGCGGCTCAGCAGACGCAAATGATAACGGTGGGGAGACGCGCATTTTTGGAATGGTTCCCCCAAGAAACGATCGTTTTTGATGCTGCAGACGTGAGCTTGAGGACGGAAGTAGAGCTGGCAGAAGGCGCAGGCTTCATCGGCTGGGAAATTCTCTGCTTGGGCCGACGCGCCAGCGGGCAAGTCTTCAGTTCCGGGCGCGTGCGGCAGTGTTTTGAGGTCAAGAATCAGAAGGGGCCGCTCATTTTAGATCGAGCACTCTATGAAGGCGGCAGTGCGTTTCTGTCGGCTGCATTTGGCTTAGACGGTGCTTCGGTGGTCGGCGTATTGCTGATCGCTCAGGCCACGGAGGCCCTGGTTGCTGCCATCTGCGCAGTCTGGAACACCGCGGAGGCATTGGTGTCTGCAACGCTGGTCAATAGCGTAGCGATCTGCCGTTACCTTGGGCACAGTGCTAACGAAGCCAAGGCGCTCTTTACCGAAGCGTGGTTGTTGGCTAAGACGGAGCTCACGGGGCACCGGCCTGAGCTACCTCGGATCTGGGCGACGTGACTTTCGGAGACACTTGAGATGGAGCTCTTACCGCGCGAGAAAGATAAGCTGCTGCTTTTTACCGCTGGCCTTTTGGCGGAACGCCGTCGGGCGCGTGGCCTCAAGCTGAACTACCCTGAAGCCGTCGCCTTTATTTCAGCTGCAATTTTGGAAGGCGCACGCGATGGCAAGACAGTTGCTGAGCTGATGAGTTACGGGAAGACCTTGCTCGGCAAAGACGAAGTGATGGAAGGCGTGCCTGAGATGATCCCGGACGTTCAGGTTGAAGCTACGTTTCCTGACGGCACGAAGCTTGTCACTGTTCACAACCCGATCCGTTAGGTGATGCGATGATCCCAGGAGAAATCATCACTGAAGAGGGCTCAATCGAGCTCAATGTGGGTCGGAAAACGCTGACACTCCGCGTGGCGAACTCGGGAGATCGCCCGATTCAAGTGGGTTCACATTACCACTTCTACGAAACCAACGTGGCGCTGGTTTTCGACCGCGAGCAAGCGCTCGGTTTCCATTTGAATATCGCCGCGGGCACCGCCGTGCGTTTCGAGCCTGGCCAAGAGCGTGAAGTGGAGTTGGTTGCCTATGCGGGGCAGCGCGCGGTGTTTGGCTTCAATGGCAAAGTGATGGGAGCCCTTCCGAGTTGAAGCATGGTGGCACTGAGCCGGCGGGCTTACGCAGAGATGTATGGTCCCACGCGAGGCGATCGCATTCGCCTGGGCGATACTGAGCTCTGGATTTGTGTGGAGCAGGATTTCACCACTTACGGAGATGAGGTGAAGTTTGGCGGCGGGAAAGTGATCCGCGATGGGATGGGGCAGAGCCAGCTCACGAACCACTCCGCGGTGGATACCGTGATCACGAACGCCGTGATCCTCGATCACTGGGGCATTGCGAAAGCCGATATTGGCCTTAAAAATGGTCGAATTGCGGGCATCGGCAAGGCGGGCAATCCTGACACGCAAGCTAACGTCACGATCGTGATTGGGCCCGGCACTGAGATCATCGCAGGTGAAGGGCTGATCGCTACCCCCGGTGGGATCGACTCTCACATTCACTTCATCTGCCCCCAACAGATCGATGACGCGCTGATGAGTGGTGTTACCACGATGATCGGTGGCGGCACGGGCCCCGCCGCTGGCACGAGCGCCACCACCTGCACCCCAGGCCCCTGGCATATTCATCGGATGCTGCAAGCAGCGGATGCGCTGCCGATGAATCTTGGATTCTTAGGCAAAGGCAACGCCAGCTTACCTGAAGCTTTGGACGAACAGATCGAAGCCGGCGCGATGGGTCTCAAGCTGCACGAAGATTGGGGAACCACTCCAGCGGCCATCGACAATTGCTTGAATGTGGCCGAGCGTTTTGATGTTCAGGTGGCCATCCACACCGATACCTTGAACGAATCGGGCTTCGTGGAAGATACCTTCGCGGCCTTCAAAAATCGCTCAATTCACGCCTATCACACCGAGGGCGCAGGTGGCGGCCACGCGCCGGACATCATCAAAGCGTGCGGCTTGGATTGTGTTCTCCCTTCCTCTACGAACCCCACGCGTCCGTACACCATCAACACCATCGATGAGCATCTGGATATGCTCATGGTGTGCCACCATCTAGATCCCTCGATCGCGGAGGATGTGGCGTTTGCTGAATCGCGGATTCGTCGCGAAACGATCGCCGCTGAAGATATCCTGCAGGACCTGGGAGCCTTCAGCATGATCTCTTCAGACTCGCAGGCCATGGGGCGGGTGGGCGAAGTGGCGATCCGCACCTGGCAAACCGCGCACAAGATGAAAGTGCAACGCGGGAGCTTGCCCGAGGATCCGGCCACCCACGATAACTTCCGCGCGAAGCGCTACATCGCGAAATACACCATCAACCCCGCCATCACCCACGGCATTGCCCATGAAGTGGGTTCGATTGAAGTCGGCAAGCTCGCGGATCTGGTGCTCTTTCGTCCCGCTTTTTTCGCGGCCAAGCCTGCAATGATTATCAAAGGCGGGATGATCGTCGCAGCGCCGATGGGCGATCCGAACGCTTCCATTCCAACGCCGCAGCCGGTTCACTATCGGCCGATGTTTGGTGCGCTCTCGGGAGCGCGCCACGCGACCTGCGTCACGTTTATCTCTCAGGCGGCAGAGGCCGCCGGGGTTGCGCAAGCGCTGCACCTTCAAAAAATCGTCGTTGCCGTCAAGGGAACTCGCACGGTGAGAAAGACACACTTGATCCACAACAACTACCTGCCCCAAATGGAAGTGGATCCGGAAACGTACGAAGTGCGGGCGGATGGCGTGAAGCTCGTGTGTGAGCCGGCCAGCGTGCTTCCTCTAGCTCAACGCTATTTCTTGTTCTGAGGCCCGATGCTGACGTTCACCGAGAGGCTCAGCGAACACGGATACACACCGACCCATGTCGTGTCGTTGCCGTTTGAGCTGCGGCAACGCAGCCGCTTGCGTTGCTCGGACGCAGCAGGCGAGGAGCTAGCGCTCATGCTTTCACGAGGTGGCGTGCTTCGAAATGGTGACCTATTGCGCTCAGAATCAGGGCAAATTCTGCGCATTGAGGCAGCCGCTGAGACCGTCTCCGTAGTGCACAGCACGGATGCGTTCGCGCTCTGCCGTGCCGCCTATCACCTGGGTAACCGACACATCCCGCTTGAAATCGCTGCGGGCCGTTTGGCGTACCTCCACGATCATGTCTTGGATGACATGGTGCGAACACTTGGCTTTCCCGTAGCGACCGAGCTTGCGCGCTTTGAACCAGAGCCAGGTGCCTACGGAGGGCACTCACATCGTCATGGCGATCACGATGCCGATGCGCACGCGGACCATCATCACGAAGCACACGGCGACCTTCATCATCACGAAGATCCATCCGAGCGCTGACTAGATCCCGATGAACGCGCTATTGGAGCCCACTAAGACGCCAGGCCAGGCCAAGCTGCCGGATGGGGCTCTTTCAGTAGCGAGCTTGTTGCGGCTCTTGCAGCTTTCGTGTCCCACGTTGCCGATTGGGGCCTATGCCTATTCCCAAGGCCTGGAGGCGGCGTTCACGACCGAGGCCTTGCCGTCTGAAGGGGCCGCTACTGCCTGGATTTCCGGGGTGCTTTCACACGGCGTTCAGAAGCTCGATCTCCCAGTATTGGCGCGGCTGTACGCGGCGTGGGAGAGCAACAACGCTGAGGCGCAACTATACTGGACTCAGTTTCTCTGCGCTTCACGCGAATCGCGGGAGCTGCTCATGGAAGAAGAGCACCTTGGGGAAAGCTTGCGGAAGGTGCTGTGTGAGCTCGGCGTGATGCAGGCTCAGGCGCGTGACCTTAGGCCGACGTACCTTAGCTACTTTGCACTCGGGGCGGTCCACTTCAACGTCCCGCTGCGCGAGACACTCTGCGGGTACGCGTTTGCTTGGGCCGAGCACCAAGTGAGTGCCGCGAGCCGCTTGGTCGCTTTCGGACCGATGGCAAGCCAACGCGTCCTGTCTCAAGTGCTCGCCTTGATTCCAGCGGTGATCGAGGGCGCACTCGCCTTGGAGGATGATCAAATCGGAGCCTCGCTTCCGAGGCTCGCCCTCGGGAGTGCGCGCCACGAAACGCAGTATTGCCGCATCTTTCGCTCGTAGTTAGCCCTGTTCGCCCTTCACACCCAGCCATTCGAACTTCGAACCATAAACGGAGAGCCCACATGTCACACGATCAAACACTGCGCTTGGGGATTGGTGGCCCGGTCGGTTCCGGGAAAACTGCGCTCGTCGATGCGCTTTGCAAGAAAATGCGCGCACGCTATCAGATCGCGGTTGTCACCAACGATATCTATACGCAAGAAGACGCGAAATTTCTGATTCGAAGCGGTGCGCTCACCGAAGATCGGATCGTTGGCGTAGAAACGGGCGGCTGCCCGCATACGGCGATTCGTGAGGATGCATCGATCAATCTCGCGGCCGTGGATCAGCTCATGGGGCGCTTCGAGAATCTCGATATGGTCATCATCGAAAGTGGTGGCGATAACTTGAGCGCTACTTTCAGTCCCGAACTTTCTGATCTCACACTCTATGTGATCGACGTTGCTGCGGGCGATAAGATCCCGAGGAAAGGCGGCCCAGGCATCACGCGTAGCGATCTGTTGATCATCAATAAAATTGATCTAGCACCGCATGTGGGCGCCTCGCTCACGGTGATGGATCGTGACGCCAAGCTAATGCGGGGGGAACGCCCTTTCGTGTTCACGAATCTCAAATCGGGAGAAGGCCTCGATACCGTGATTGCCTTCATTGAAAAACAAGGCATCTTAAATCCGATGCGCCCCAAGCCGGGCGTGAGTGGAGCCAGTGCTTGAGCAATCGCGCGCTTGGCTTCACGGGTTTGCTATGGCAAACAGAGGGCACCATGGCCTACAGCAATTTTGATCCGGACTACGTATTTTCACACCATATTGCCAGCCCAGAGCAGCGCGCGCACTACGACGCGATCCATACAGGCGCTAAGGAATTCGCACGAGTGCTGTTGGCACATGTGCCGGAATGCACAGATCGCGATACAGCATTTCGCTTGCTGCGTGAGTCGTCCATGATCGCGTGTGCAGCCGTGGCGCTCGAAGGCCGTTTTAAGTAACGGTCGCCGCTCCGACCGATCACGATTGGAGCATGGGGACCGGGAGCCTCTCCCCGAGGCTGGCCGACCTAGGGTAAGGTGCCGCTATGCACGAAGATCACCGTTTCGTTATCTTGGAAACGAAGTTCGCGTACCAAGACAAGCTAGTCTCAGATCTGAACGACGCGCTCATCGCTCAACAGAAGCAGCTCGATACGATTCTTGCCCGGCTGCATCACTTGGAGGGGCAATTCAAGAACGGCGCTGGCGACGGGGAACAACCCGCGAACGACCCGCCTCCGCACTATTGATGCTGCAAAATGCCCCCAGGCTGGCTAATCCTTAGAGAAAACACCTTTGGGATTGGACTCTGGCCGAAGGTGTGGCTAATAGCGCCACCAAGAACGCGCCTTCACCCGGCAATCTTTTGATCCCCGAACGAGAACACGGCAAGTCATGACGGACCTCTCCACATACCGCAATATTGGCATCTTCGCGCACGTCGACGCAGGCAAGACGACGACGACCGAGCGTATCCTTAAGCTCACTGGCAAGATCCATAAGATGGGTGAAGTGCACGATGGCGCGGCGACAACCGACTTCATGGTGCAGGAGCAAGAGCGCGGCATCACCATTCAATCCGCTGCGACTACCTGCTTTTGGGCAGGGCATCGCTTCAACATTATCGACACTCCCGGACACGTGGACTTCACGATTGAAGTTTACCGTTCGCTCAAGGTGCTCGATGGCGGCGTCGGTGTGTTCTGCGGTTCGGGCGGTGTGGAGCCCCAATCGGAAACGAATTGGCGTTACGCGAACGACGCGAAGGTGTCGCGCATCATCTACGTCAACAAGCTGGATCGCTTGGGTGCGGACTTCTACCGCGTCGTGGGCCAGATCAAGACGGTGCTCGGCGCCAAGGCGCTCGTCATGGTCCTGCCGATCGGTATCGAATCTGCCTTCGTTGGGATCGTCGACCTCCTGGAGCGCAAGGCGTACGTCTGGGACGATTCGGGGCTGCCTGAGAATTTCAAGGTCACAGACGTTCCGGCAGACATGGTGGCTGACGTTGAGAAGTGGCGTGGTGAGATGATCGAGACTGCTGTCGAGCAGGACGACGCGGCCATGGAAAAATACCTGGCGGGCGAAGAGGTTGATATTCCCACGATCAAGGCGTGCGTTCGCAAGGGCACCATCAATCTAACGTTCTTTCCCACCTATTGCGGGTCCTCCTTCAAGAACAAGGGCGTGCAGCACGTACTCAACGCGGTGGTGGATTACCTACCCAACCCCACCGAAGTCCAGCCGCAGCCTGAGGTCGACCTCGAAGGCAACCCAACTGGCAAGTTCGCGATCGTTACCGCCGAAGCACCCTTCCGTGGCCTCGCGTTCAAGATCATGGATGATCGCTTCGGCAGCCTCACCTTCACCCGCATCTATTCGGGAACCATTTCCAAGGGCGACACCGTTCTCAATACCTTCACCGGCAAAGAGGAGCGCATTGGTCGAATGGTGGAGATGCACGCCAACGACCGCACCATGATCGACACGGCCCAGGCCGGTGACATCGTGGCGCTCGTGGGCTTGAAGAACGTCCGCACCGGTCACACGCTCTGTGATCCGAACAACCCTGCAACGCTTGAGCCGATGGTGTTCCCCGATCCCGTTATCTCGGTGGCGATCGCACCGAAAGACAAGACCAACGCTGAGAAGCTCAGCAACGCGCTCGGCAAGATGGTGGCAGAGGATCCGTCCTTCCACGTGGAAGTGGATCAAGAGTCCGGCGAAACGATCCTGAAGGGCATGGGCGAGCTCCACCTAGACATCAAGGTGGATATTCTGCGCCGCACACACGGCGTTGAAGCCACCGTAGGCGAGCCGCAAGTGGCCTACCGCGAAACGATCACTGAGCTGGTCGAAGACAGCTACACCCACAAGAAGCA
>CAZSUA010000107.1:0-1232 GCA_964609655.1 uncultured Polyangiaceae bacterium
GAAATACCTAGAACGCTTCGCCACCGGGCCCTACGCTGCCCAGGCGAAATCACTCCTTCGACGCTAAACTCCCGCAGCTTGAACCGAAAACGCAGACCCCATGACTGACACGCTCTTTACGAGAATCATCCGCGGCGAAGTCCCCTCGTTCAAAGTCTACGAAGATGCGCTTGTCTATTCGTTCTTGGACATCCATCCCGTCGCACCAGGCCATACGTTGGTGGTGCCCAAAGAGCCCGCGGTGACTCTCGACGCACTCTCGGATGAATCAGCAGCGGCCCTCGGCCGAGCACTGCCCAGGATTTGCCGTGCGGTGCAGAAAGCCACAGGCGTCAGTGCATTCAACGTGTTGCAGAACAACGGCCCAGAAGCGCATCAAGCCGTACCGCATGTACACTTTCACATCATCCCCAAGCCCGATGAGAACCAGGGGCTCGGCATCGGCTGGCCCGCACAAAGCTTAGAGCTTGAGCAGGGAAAGCAGCTGGCTGCCGAAATCGTTCGCTGGCTCCAAGCTTAACGCCGTTTCCCCAGTTCACTGGGGGTGCTGAGGGCCGCCCTAAGTTCGCTTGCGGCTGCAGGCGCCGACCCATCACAGCAGAGACTCATCAAGGATTTGAAATATCAGGTAGCGTCCGGGCAGCGGGACGTCAGGGCAGGCTGAAAAGCCAACGAGATCGCGAGCATAGTCCACGATCACCGACTGGTGCCCCTGTTCGAGCATTAGTGTGGCGGGCTGGCGGTTCGCGATGCGACCTACGTCCCCTCCGTAGCTAAACGAGGTCCAGAGCACCGTTGAGCTTTCATAACATGTATCGAGCGAGAGCCTGCAGCTAGGTTCAAACGAAAGCGTAAACGGCGCCCTGAACGTTTCTAGAACTGCGGGGTCGAAGTAAGCTCGATAAGAGAAAAATAGGAGCTTGCCAGTTTGGTTGCGCAGCTGGATCACGATATCACCGTCGCGAGGACCACCAGCAAAGCTTGCAAACTGAACTTGAAGCTCAGCGCCATCCGTAAACTTAGGGAAATTGAGCCCCGTAAGCTCGATTGTAGAAGCGTCATCAAGACTCAACTTCATGCCTTGACTCGGGCCATAGCCGCCGTCCATCAGCTTGACGACGCCTTTGCCTTTGAAAGTCTTGAAGGCCTGGGGCTGCACAACGACGGGTCCTTCGGTCGGAATGAGCTCCTGGAGCGTGCACTCGCGTAACGGCGTCGTTCCCCCTGTTCCG
>CAZSUA010000107.1:1332-15859 GCA_964609655.1 uncultured Polyangiaceae bacterium
CTTGTTCCGCTTGTTCCGCTTGTTCCGCTTGTTCCGCTTGTTCCGCTTGTTCCGCTTGTTCCGCCCGCGTTACCATTCGCTCCGCCGAAGCCCGCGAGCGTAGTGGCGTTTGAAGGGGCTCCGTCGATTGCCGTTGATCCGCACGCACTAGTCAACACGCCAGCCAGAAACGCTACCCCAAGAGTCGTCGAAGTCTTCATTGCTCTCTACCCTTCACAAAGGCCGCGCTAAGATCGCTCACGTCTGACTCTACCGCTAGAGCGGCTGGAACAATAGGCCCGGTGGGCGGCACAATTTCCGCTCTGGGCTGCTCGTGGGTGGGGCCTAGTCCCTTGCTGGTGCAGCTTGATCTGAGGAACGTGTTGCCCCTCACGTCGCTGAACGCATCCGATCCCCACCGTACAAGGATACACATCTCGCCCTCCGGGCAGTCGGACCTCCGCGAACAATCCGTGCTCGCTCTGAGCAGGCAGTGATCGACCGCACACACCTCGCTCCCCATGCAATCAGCTGAGGTACGACAGGGGCCACAAAAACCATCTTCTCGGCAGGCGAGAGAGAGCTGACAGCCGACAGCCGGCTCACACGGCGCCCTAACCGATAGATCAATCGGCATGCCTTGCCACTCCTCCCGCGCACGAGGGTGGAACCTGAGATTGAGATTTCGTGCCGGCTGAACCTCTCCAACCGGCTTAGTGCTGAGTGGGTTTTGTGCGGCTCGCACGACCTTTCTCGGTTTCACCGAAAGGCGCGTGACACTTCGGCCACTTGCCAACGTATCGGGAGCAGCGACTCTCCTGGTTTGCGCGCTCCAAAAGAACGCAACGCCGCCAAACACGAACGCAGATATCACGAAAATCAATGCGTGCTGGGAATGACGTTTCATAGGGTTAGCTTGGCTAGGTGTTGGACCGCGCGCCCGCCCCATTTTCCCTGCAGAGCAGACGCGCGCCCGCATACTAGAAGGCCAGCGTTTCAAGGCGAACAGTTGTTCAATCGCTGTGTACTTGTGACTTGGTTAAGTTTGGCCTGAAAGTCCACTGAAGCGCGGGTATCCTGTTTGTTTGGGTCTATCGTCGTCAGCGCAGTGGTTTGCCATGGTTCATTCACGTTGCCATCGGCAATTCCGGACCCGAAAGTCGAGAGTTCATTGACAAGTATGCCGAACCAGAAATCGCTGCTGGTGTCCGCTCCAAGGAGGTCAGAATATAGGGTATCATGAACGGAATCGTACACGTCCCAAAGGTACCTCTGAGTCGAGAGCTCCCATCGGCTTTCGTCTTGGGCACAGTTGCTGCTTGAACGAACTTCTTGATTGAAACCGTTCGCGTCGCAACTTGAAAACGTTGCGAAGCACCACTGTGGCTGTGGTGCCCAATGCCAATATGAAGGGACAGTCCCCAGGAAGGATGCGAGCCCCTCTGGAAAACTCGCCATCTTCCACTCCACAGAGTTCACGGTGTGAGTACCGCCCCAACAACCATTTGGGCTTGCTACGGTGCAGGCGGTTGGCCAATTGTACGCCGCGGTGAATTTCAGGGCAGGCTGGATTAGGTAGTGGAGCATGTGTCCCATCTCATGGTGCTGGACTGCGATAGGGAAACGAGCAGCTTGAACGCCAAGCTTAACTTGCCGATTCGAAGGGATCTGGTCGACGAATCCTCCGTTTGCGGCGGCGGCCGGGTGGTTCGGTAGGATCCGAACCTGACTCCAGTTGGTCAGCGCGGCGCCTGAGTATCGAAACGCATCGTACCAGGCCCTTTCGGCCGAGTGGTATGCCTGGCGGATCTCCAGATCACCCCACAGCCAGGTACCGGAGTTCTTGGTGCCTCCGGCTACCACAGGGAAACTACTGCTCCCCGACCAGAACGGCCCATCCGGAGCTGTCGAGTCCGCAACCCAGAACCGCCCGTCTATCTGGTAGTAGGACCAGCGCACAGTTGCCGAAGTGGGGGTTGTCGCGCGCGTCCAAGAAATTGAAAAGTTGCCGTTCACGTCACTGCTTGAAATACCAATGACTATGCCATTTTGATCGGCTAGTTCCATGTTGCCGTCCCGGTAACGGTTCCGGTCACTGCAAGAGCCTCCCCTGAGGCAAAAACCGACAACAACGTAGCGATCGCATTTATCGACTCCAATCCGCGCTTCTCGTTTTGTTCGCAAATCAATTTTTCCGATCAAAAGATCCGGAACCGTCTGCTTCGGATACCCCCCCCCCTCGACTTTGTCAACCCTTGAAATCGTTCCAGCGTAACGTCGATGCGTGTCAGCCAGGGCGACACCCGAAGGTTGGACTCAAACACCAGGCCAGGCTTCCAACCCGCTGCACGGTGGAGACTCACTCGGCCCGCAAGATGCGATACAAATACAGGCTCCTTCTTCAATCGGCCCAGGGTCAGCATGTGACAAAAGTCGACTTTCGGTGGTTCCTGCGGAAATGGACCGTAACGCGTGTGACAAAATTCGATGACGCAAGCTGGCGACCCACGGCCCCGGTTTGCGCTTATGGGCCAGCACCTGCGCACCCCGATGCGTAGTTTCGTGCTGTATCCCCAAGCCCGATGAGAACCAGGGGCTCGGCATCGGCTGGCCCACCCGAAGCTTGGAGCTTGAGCAAGGTAAGCAGCTTGCTTCAGAAATCGCTCGCTGGCTTCAAGCCGAACGCTGAAACCGTGCTCGCCACCGTTCGCCATTCGGCGGGGTGCTGAGGCCCCCAGCGGCCGATGCCAGAACCCCATATTTTGGCCCGAATTGCCGATTTTTGGTACTGTTCACCCTGAGATGAATCCCTTTTTTACGCGCGCTCAATTCAGGAACAAGTTCATGAACGACTTGGTAAAGAGGGCATCTTTACTGCTGTTTCTTGCATGGCTGGCGCCTTCACCGGCTCTCGCGAAGGTAACACCAGCTCGGCCCCGTTCACTGCCCGCCCGAACTTCAATACCCAGCAAGACCTTAACACTCAACAAGAAAACATCCGAGAAGTCTGGCCTCCCGCAGGCGCCGCGCATGCCAGCCCCCGCACCCGAGCGCTCCGTATTCACCACGGAGGCGACACGTTCGATCGGTGCCATCAGCCTGGGCCTGCCCCATGTTGGATATTTGATTAACGGCGTCGGGTTGAAGAGTGATCCGCGTTGGGTGGTGACGGTCCCACAACATCGCTTTGGCACCGAGGAAACCATCGCTGGGCTGACCCGCGCTATCGCCGCAGTGCACGAGCTATTCCCGAATTCTCCGCCCGTCATGATTGGCTCGCTCAGCCCCCAAGGCGGCGGCTTTGCTCCACCCCACAAGAGCCACCGCACGGGGCGTGATGTCGACGTCTATTTCTACAAAACGGATGGCAAGACCTGGTTCAAGCCCGCGCAGCATGATGACATCGATTATCCGCGCAGCTGGGCCATTTTGAAGGCTTTCCTCACGCAGACCCCGATCGACTACGTGTTGCTCGATCGCCAGCTGCAAACGTGGTTTCGTGAGTACGCAACTTCCATCGGCGAAGATCCACTCTGGCTCAAGCAAATGTTCGAAGGCGAAGGCCGCTACCCCAACCCTGCCATCAAGCATGAGCCCGGTCATAACAATCACTTTCATGTTCGCTTCGCGAGCCCTATCGCGCGCGAGCGCGGCAGGCTGCTGTACGATCAATTGGTAGCCGAGGGGCATCTCCAGCGCACGGAACGCAAGGCCAAACACGTGGTCCGCCGTGAGGATTCACTCACAAGGGTTGCCAAGGCCTACCACACCAGCACCGAACGCATCGTGGGGCTCAATCAACTCAAGGCGCGTCGACTGCGTGTTGGCCAGATCCTGATCGTTCCTGAAGCCATCGAATTGCCGGGAGCGAAAGCGCCGGTGCTACTCGCGAATTTCCCCAAACCTGGCGAGAAAGCAAGCGGTGTGGCCGACACGCTCTCTAGCCTTACGGCACTTGAGCAAGAAATCGATGAGGCGCTTTCAAAGCTGCCAGCTCCGGCTCCCGTGACTGTGCAAGAACAGTAAGCGATGCACGCTCCCGCCGTTGCCGCTCACGCGCTCAGCGTTGATTTTGGCGCACGACGTGTGCTTTCCGAGGTCTCATTCCAGGCAGAATCAGGTGAGATCGTCGCGCTCTTGGGACCCAATGGAGCCGGTAAGACGACGTTCTTGCGCGCACTCGCCGGCCTCACGCGGTACTCCGGAAGTGTTTCCGTGGGGGGCGCGGATCTACAGACCTTAACTCCTCGAGAACGCGCCCAGAAGCTAGCATACGTGCCTCAGAAGTCGCTGCTCAGCGCGCCGATGTTGGTCTGGGATGTTGTCGCGTTGGCGCGTTACAGCCGACACACGGGCATCTCGGGGAACTCAGAAAGTGATCGGCTGGCCATCGCCCAGGCTCTAAAAGCTGTAGATGCCGAAGATTTGCAGGAGCGCCCCTTCAACGAACTTTCCGGCGGCGAACAACGGCGTGTGCTGTTGGCGCGAGCCTTGGCAACCGGCGCTGAAGTCATTCTGTTGGATGAACCCACGGCAGCTCTCGACGTTCGTTTCGCCCTTGGCTTTCTAGAACTCCTGAAAACACTGAGCCAAAAGGGCCATTTGATTGTCCTCGCCCTGCACCACCTGGACGAAGCCCTGCGCTTCACGGACCGCAGCCTGCTCTTGCGCGATGGGCGTGTGTTGGCCGAGGGCCCATCGTCGGAAGTGATCACGAAAGAGCGCGTTTTAGCGGGATATGGTGTGGATTTGGTGATGGGTGGGGGGTTGGGGTTCGAACTCCGCCGAACTCCGTAACAACTGCACTTGAGGGGGCGTTTCGGAACCTAGCGTGGACGATGCGCACTTCCCCGCGAGCCATACACAGCCGCGAAAAGCCCCTCCGCCGCATCCAACATCGCCAACCCGGGATCACCCAGCAGGCCTTCGCTGACCGCTACCAATGAGCCCGGCGAGTTGCAGGCACGCAATTTCTCTAGCCCCCCTTGCCCACACAGATTCTTAGCGGAATCGGGCGTGGTCACGATCACGTCGGGATCCATGCCCAAGATATGCTCGGGACTGTACTGCGGCCAGCCTTCGAACTTACCGCGCGCGACATCGCGCAGGCCCGCCATTTCAAGCACATCACTGTAGCTCGTGCCCGTTGTCCCCCCGAACAGCTTTTCCCCATATGAGCTAACATACAGCGCCGAGCGGCGCTTCTCGAACGGGATTGAATGCGCCACCGCCACGCTGCGCCGTTCAAAAGCACTCACCAAAGCTTCACCGCGCTCTGGCACCTGAAGCAGGGCCGCCAAGGCACGGATCTGAGGCAGCAGCAGCGCCCGACCGCGCATCGGCCCGAGCACAAATACGGAAAGCCCCAACTCGCGCAAACGTTGGATCTTGATAGCCTGCCCCACGTCGCTCAAAACCACCAAATCAGGCTGAATAGCGAGTAAACGCTCGGGGCTCGTGGGATCGCTGAGCGTTTGCGGTGCCGCAATGCGGTAACCCCACGCTGTCGCGCGGGATGAATCCAGAGCCGCCAATACCTGTGCTGGCTCCGCAAGCTCCAGCAACAAACGATCCGCTACCAGGCTTCCGCCCACGATTCGCGTGTAGCGACGACTTAGAACTACGATACCTGCCGCGTCGCGCACACCTTGACCCTTGGGTGTGTCCACCATCTCAACGCCTGACGACTGCGAGGTCAGCGTCGGCAATAGCGATTCAGCGGCAGCCAGCTCCCAGAAAGGACGGAGGCTCGCCCCCGCACTCAAGCCCAAGGCAAGGAGCACCACGACAGCATTCAGAGCGCCCAACGCCCCCCTAACCAAACTGCACCTCCCGCCGTGTACGAGAGAGTAGCCAAAGAAAGATGGGAGCGCCCAAGAGCCCCGTCACAACGCCGAGCGGCACTTCACTGCGTGTTGGCAGCACGCGCGCCAGCACGTCGCACAAGATCACGAACGTTCCCCCCAGCAGCACAGAGCCCACCACAAGCCGACGATGGCCAACGCCCAAGAACGGCCGCAACGCGTGCGGGACAATCAGCCCGACAAACCCGACATTTCCGCCTATACCTACTGCTGCCGCCGTCAATACGGAGGTCCAAATGATGCACCAAAATCGCGTCTGACGAACATCCACGCCCAGCGAACGCGCTTCCTCGTCACCCGACAGCAAGACATCCAGCGGGCGTCCCCAGAACCAACACGCCACGCTCCCCAGCACCACCAAGGGTGTTGCGATCAACACGGGGCGAGCACCCACGCTGCTCAGATCACCCCATGAAAATGCGATGAGAGCACGCGACAATTCCCAACGCTCCTGCGCGATGGCCATCACCAACCCACCGAGCGCGAAGAACAGCGCGGAGAGCAGAAAGCCAACCAGCAGCAATACGACAATATCCTCACGCACACGCACGATAAGGAGCAGCAAGCCCAGGGCAAACAAGGCGCCCATCAGAGAGCCGAGCGGCACCAGCGTCAGCGGAGAAAGCCAGGAGAGCCATCCCACCAAGGCAGTCTGATAGAAGAACAACGCCAGCTTTCCACCCAAAGCGGCGCCGGCCGTTGTGCCCAAAATTTCGGGGCTTGCTAATGGATTGCGGAACAGCCCCTGCACCATCACGCCGCCCACCGCTAGCGCACTTCCCGCCAAGAATGCTGCGAACGTGCGCAAGCCACGCAACTTGAGAAACGTGCTCCGCAGATTCTCATCACCGAGATCACCTTGCCCGACCCAAAGTGAAAGCCCAGCTGCAAGCACTAACAGAAGCAACAAAGCCCCAACAAAACTCACAAATCTCAGCTTGGAAGAACGGGGATTCAAACCTCAGCGAATAGCTGCAGCTCGCCCGCCGGGTCAAGGCGCTGCTAGGCGGAATAGCTGTTTTGCAGTGCTTCCAACCTGACAGAACGCTGCGTCCTATCCGCGCGAGCGCCACTCCGAAGGGCTTTGACCATGACGCAGCCGGAAGGCCCGAGCGAGCGCGGAAGCATCCGGCAGCCCAACCAGGCGCGCCACCTCAGCCACAGACAGCCGCGTCTCCCGTAGCACCCGCTCCGCTTCAGAGAGGCGCATGTCGCGCAGGGCTTCGCCTGGGCTCTGACCGCGAAAATTTCGATAGATGCGACTGAAATGCGTGCGGCTGAATCCGGCATGCCGCGCGAAATCTTCAGACGTGAAGCCTTTGTCCAGCGAGGCGCGCGCCAGCGTCTCGGCACGGCGCAGGCGTTCTTCGACGCCAAGCGGCTGTTGCTGGCTAACCGTGTGGGTCGCTAGCTGAACCAGATCCAGAATCGTGAACAGTAGATTGGTGTTAGCCCGGATTTGCCCCAGCTCACCCCCGTGAAGCCAATCTTCGACGATGCCATCGACTTGACGGGCGACGGCGCGCTCAGCCTCCACGGGAATGCAAACTGGCACCTCAACGTCAAACAGCTCGCGGAGCGTCGGTTGTAGAAGATGCGAACGCGGCCCTAAGTCTGTGGCAAAATCAGACGTGCTTTCGTACTCCGTGCGCTGGGCGTTGAAAACCAGATCAAAGTGCACATACGCGGGGCGATTTCCGGTTTTGGACCCGAAATGCTCCACCAACATTCCTGGCTGAATAAGGTACGCGCTGCCGCTTGGGATCTCGTGAGCTTGGCCCTCCACCGTGACGTGCTCGGCTCCCTCGTAGCTCACCACCAGCATGTAGTGCGGCATGCGCCGATGCAGAGCTTGCCAGGGCCCACGGCCGCAGTTACCCGCGTCGTGGATCCACGGGCACAACGCACTTTGGAGGGCTCGCATGAGGCTGAAGTGTAGCAGAGGCCGCCCCGTGCCGCGCGTTCCGGTCTGGATGAGACAAATTGAATGGGTTTGGTACGTAATGCAGCTTGGGCATTTCTAGTATTGTTGTCATTGATAGTATCAAGAGTGATTCAGCCAGGCCGTTCGTTGTCCTGGAGCCATTTTAATTTGCGTTTTTCGCGGAGGCCTTGATGAATACGATGGGTCAATTGGCTCGATGGAGTGTTTTGCTCCCCTTTTTCAGCGTCGCCTGCCAAGGGCAGGCGGAAGCAGGCAGGGCCCAGGCGGGCTCAAGTCCGTCTGCCTCCGCCACTCAGGGCTCTCCTGGAACGGGTGGTGCAGGAGGGGTAGTAATACCTACAAGTGGGACTGGAGGCGAGGTACGGATAGCTCCCCCTCTAGATGGCGCGTGCACCACTGCCGTTGATCCCGGCCGCGTCACGTTGCGGCGGTTGGGGCGCAGCGAATACGACAACACGGTTGCGGATTTGCTTGCCGACACCACACGGCCTGGCCAAGGCTTTCCCAACGACGACGCTTTTCTCGCGGACGCGCTCACGGTCGGGCCGCTACTCTTCGAGAAGTACGATACCGCGGCTGAGCAGCTTGTGGCGCAGGCTTGGGCTCGTGAAGTGGCTGGCACTCAACCCGCGCCCGCACGCCTTTGGGTATGCGCACCGAGCGAAGGCAACGCCGATTGTGCGCGACAAATTGTAACGGCGTTTGCGCGACGCGCCTTCCGACGCCCCGCCACCGACGCGGAGCTCGCCCCATTCACCGCCATTCTGGGTCGCACCGAAGGCAGTTTGGCTGAGCGCACGCAGGCAGTCCTGCACGCTGTTTTGCTCTCGCCGAACTTCGCATTTCGCGTCGAAATCGACCCCGATCCGCTTTCTCTCACACCGCATGGTCTCACCCTGCACGAGCTCGCAACGCGGCTGAGCTACACGGTTTGGGGAAGCATGCCCGACGCAACTTTGTTTACTCAGGCCGAATCCGGCGCACTGGCGGCAGCCGGCGGGATCGCAAGTGAACTCAGCCGGATGATGGCGAGCCCGAAAGCGCGCGCACTCACCGATAATTTTGCGATGCGCTGGCTAACGCTGGATGGAGTTTCGGTGCTGACTCGGGACACCAACCTCTATCCCGAGGCGACTGCCACTTTGTTTTCGGCGATGCAGTCAGAATCTCAGCAGTTTCTGAATGTATTTTTCGGCGGCACGGAACCCGTCAAGAATCTGATGACGGCTGACTTCACGTTCGCCAATCAGCTGCTCGCGCAAAACTATGGACTCGACGCGACAGGGCTCGGTTCCGATCTCGTTCGCGTCGCGGTGCCAGCCGGGGCGCGCCGCGGATTGCTCGGCCAAGGCGCGGTGCTCAGCGTGTCGTCCCATTCGAACAAGGCTTCCGCCGTAAGGCGCGGAAAGTGGGTAGCTTCGAGGCTGCTGTGCACGCCGCCTCCTAATCCGCCACCCGGGATCACTGAGAAGCCGGATGCGTTGGCAGCGAAAACAGAACGCGAGCGCCTCGCCATCCATCGCGCCGATCCGGTGTGCGCGTCGTGCCATTCCTTCATCGATCCGATCGGGCTGGGGCTGGAAAACTTCGACGCGATCGGGCGCTTCCGAGCCGAAGAAACCGGCGTAGCTCTCGACGTATCAGGGCAGTTGCCGGGAGGTCAGGCGTTCAATGGTCCCGTGGAGCTGAGTACCCTCCTGGCCGCGGATCCTCGCTTCCACGCGTGCGCCAGCGATCAACTGGCGACGTACGCCTTGGGCCGGGCACTCACCACTCCGGATCAGTGCCTCAAAGATGCGATGAGCGCGAGCATCGCCAGCGGAGCGTCGGTGCCTCAATTGCTCGAAGTTTTGGTAACCAGCAGCGCCTTTACGGCGCGTCACGGTGAAGCACAAGGAGCCACGCCATGAAGAAATCTTGGTACATCCCACGTCGAGCCTTGCTAACGGGAGCCGGCGTAGCCGTAGCGTTGCCCTTCTTGGAACAGATGCTGCTGCCCTCTGCGCGCGGACAAGCTGCTGTCAGCCCCAAGCGTTTCGTCGCCATGGTCTTCCCGAACGGCATCAACATGGCGAAGTTCACTCCCGCCACCACAGGCTCAGGCTACGCTTTGACGTCAATCCTGGCCCCGCTTGCGCCGGTCAAGGAAGACGTGCTGGTGGTGAGCGGACTAGAGAACAGCATCCTCAAGTCAGGAGGCAATGCCCACCTGCGAGGCTTCGCCGGATTCTTAACAGCCGCGACCCCAGGCGGGACGAACGAACCGCTCATGCTCGACAACCACATCAGTCTGGACCAAGTGATGGCGGCAACTTTGTCGGGGAAAACGCGACTGCCGAGCCTTGAGCTCAGTGGCGGCTTGGACAACGCCGTGCAGGCGGCGGCTGGCGACTGCGATGGCGTGCCCTGCCTGTACGGCAGCGTGATGTCTTGGAAGTCGCCGACGCAACCTGCACTTGCAGAAGAGAACCCGCAAGCGGCTTTTGATCGCCTGTTCTCAGGGAGCGCAATGCCCGGCACCTCAACACCCGGAACGGGTGCTGACCCTGCCGCCGAGGCTCGGCGTGCGCTGAAGCTGAGCATCTTGGACGCGGTCAAATCAGACACGCAGAGTCTTTCTGCCAAGCTTGGCCCGACCGACAAAGCCAAGCTCGACTCCTACCTCACCTCGCTCCGGGAGCTTGAAATGCGCGTGGGCGCAACCTCTTCAACGCCGTTGCCTGCCCCCCAGAATTGCGGCTTGCCCACGCGACCCACTGACGCCTATGCGAACGATTATCCGAAGCGGCTTCAAGCGCTCATGGATGTTGCGGCCCTCGCGCTCCAATGCGACGTCACGCGCGTCATCACGTTGATCGGCGCCGGTTGGGAGAGCCCCGCCGAGTTCCCATTCCTAGGAGTGTCCGGCGACCATCACGGCATCTCACACCACGGAAATTCAGCCCAGAATCTAGGCTATTTGGAGAAGATCGACACTTGGGAAGTGGCGCAATTCGCGTACTTTGTGGCCCGCTTGAAGGGCATGCAGGAAGGCGCGGGCAGCATTCTGGACAGCTCGTTCGTATACATGGGGAGCGATGTCTCGGACGGCGATCTGCACAACTACGTCAATCTGCCTGTGCTCGTGGCGGGGCGTTTCGGTGGCGCCGTGAATCCGGGACGGCATTTGATGCTCCCACCCACGCCCATCGGGAATATGTTCCTCACCGCGCTTCAGGGCTTCGACCCCACGGCGCCTGCCTTTGCGTCAAGTCAGGGCCCGTTGAACCTTGCCTGAAGCGTCGAAAGGCTCCGCATGATTCGAGTAACTCGATTGACGCGTGGCTTGACGTCGCTGGTTGGCCTCAGCCTGCTTGCGACGGTTGCCTGCAGCTCTGGGGGAGCCGACGACGCACCTAGGACTTCGCAGGTTTCAACGACCAGCCAAGCTGGCGGTAGTCCGAGTGCAGTTAGCCTGGGAGGCATGTCTGGCCTTGGCGGCGGGGGCTCCGCTGGGCTCGGCGGGAAGACCACGCTCGGCTCAGGCGGAACTCTATCCGCTGGAGGAACCATGGCGTTGGGGTCCGGCGGCGTCGTGGCATCGGGCTTCGGCGGCAACCCTTCGAGTGGTGGAACTGGCAACGCACTAACAACCGGTGGATCTGGCGGAAATTCACCTCAAACCTCTCAGCTGGATGGCTTCCGCGTTGAGCTGCCTTGTATCCCTGTGTTCTACGAACCCCAGTCCTGCGAGACACTCCCCGAAGTTGCGAGCCAGCAACACGTTCTCAAGTTTGGGGGCAATCCCGGTACCGTCTATGAAGTTACCCTGCGTGTCCGCGGGTTAGTGGAACCTAGTAGCTATCCAGGCGGTGTCGTTGACGGTAGTTTCGTGGTGGGTGGCGCGCCCGTGCCCGAATCCCATGTGCTCACCCTGCAACTTGGAGTCGCTGCACCGAAGCAGGATTACTTCTTCAACAACCATGCCTGCGACGGACGCATCCGAACAAGAGCGTACAGCTACCCCGACGCCTGCCCCAGACGACGCCGCCAAAGCCACTGCGGCGCGCGCCCAGGAAGAAGCAGCAATCGCGGCAGAAATGGCCAAGAGTCAGCCTGCCCCACCGCAGTCGGCGAGCGCTGTACCGGAAGAAAATCGGGGCAGCGCCGAGGGAGCCGGATCTTCCGGATCGTCGCGTGGGTTGAGCAATCTCATGAATCCCGCGATCAGCGCTGCAGGTATCACTCTGGCCGGTGCAACATCGCGGCCCGAGGGTAGCGCTGAGTCTGTGCCGGCTGACTTGCGCAGCGGGGTCTTTCTTCAAGAGGTGGAGTTGCGAGCGAGTGCCATTGTTGATCCGTTCATCCGGGCCGATGTCAGCCTGACTGGCAACTCGGAGTCGGTCGGTTTCGAGGAGGCCTACATCACGACGTTGGATCTTCCTCGTGTGACGCTGCGCGCTGGGCGGATGCGAGCTGCCGTTGGGCGGCACAATCTCCTTCACACTCATGCGTTCCCGTTCATCACAGCTCCTCTCCCATGGCGAGCGTTGATGGGGCCCGAGGGCCTGACGGACACCGGGGTTTCAGCCGAAGTTCTGCTTCCCATGCCTTTCTTTACCGAGGTGACCGGTCAGGTTTTTCAGGGTGATTGGGCGCCACTCGAGGGCAGCATCCCCGACGATCCACTGACGCCAGTCAATGAGGCTGTGCCGGACAAGCGCCGCGATCGGGACCTTGGATACGTGGGGCACGTGAAGACCCTCGTCGACATGAGCGCTGCCACCACCGTTGAGGTGGGTGGCAGCTACGTGGGTGGCCGCAACGGTTTCGGTGGGTTAACAACCTTGGTCGCCGGAGACCTCACGCTCAAATGGCGCCCCCTCAGTGCCGAACGCTACACTGGCTTCGACTGGACGACAGAGTACGCCTGGGTCAACCACGAGGGCGCACCTAGCGATCGCAAGCGTGGCGGTGGCTACACGGGCGTACGTTATCAATTCGGGCAGCAATGGTGGGTGCAAGCACGTGGCGCAGTGCTTGGCTTGCCCGAAAGCGACAGTGGCCGCACCGTTCGCGGTGAAGCGCTCGGAGCTTTCGTTCCGAGTGAGTTCTCGGCGTTCCGTTTGCAATACGCTCTAGAAAAGCCCGCAAATAGCAGCCAGAAGCCCATTCACGAAGTCTTCTTGCAGGCCATTTTTTCGGTCGGCCCGCACCCTGCTCACGCCTATTAAGCCTTCAATCAACTTTCGTTTAATCGATAGGAGAAATACTATGAAACGTCTATGTATTGCCTTGTTAGCCTGTGTTGCTTGGCTTCTCGCGCCCTCGCTTGCTTCCGCGGAGCTTCGCGTCGTCACCACGACCACTGACCTTGGCTATTTTGCTCGTACCATCGGTGGCGACAAAGTTCACGTCGACACGATCTGCCAAGGCTCGCAAGATCCCCACTTCGTTCAAGCGCGTCCGAGCTACATGGTCACGCTGAGTCGCGCGGATCTTCTGGTCTTTATCGGGCTCGAGCTTGAAGTTGGATGGCTGCCGTCGTTGATTCAAGGAGCACGCAATCCCGCGATCAATCCCGGCAAGCCGGGGTACTTTGAAGCTTCGAGTGCGATCTCAGCGATCGATATTCCAAAAGGCGGAACAGATCGCTCACGCGGGGATATCCATCCCTTCGGAAACCCGCATTTTTGGCTGGATCCGATAAACGCCAAGTTAGCAGCCCATGCCATCGCCGATCGGATGGCGTCGCTGGATCCGGCGAACGCGAAGCTCTTTCACAAGAACCAGCAAGACTTCGAAGCACGGTTGGATAGGAAGTTGAAAGAATGGACCGATCGGATGGCTCCGTTCCGAAATACGAAGATTGTCTCGTATCACGCCACCTTCAACTATTTTCATCACCGCTTCGGACTCGACAGCATCGGCTACCTCGAAGATCGCCCCGGCATTCCACCATCGCCAGCTCACCTCGTCGATCTCATCCGCCAGATGAAGGAGAAGAACGTGCGAGTCATCTTTCACGAGTCTTTCTACGACCATGCCACTTCTGACATGGTCGGTTCGCGTGCCGGAGCCAAAGTCTTGATCTTGCCGACGTCGGTCGGCGGAGCCAATGGCACGGACACCTACGAAAAACTGATCGACAGCTTGGTTAATCAGTTCATCGCTGCGGCGAAGCAGGCCAAAAAGTGACAGACGCGCTGGTCTTCCTGGGGCCCGCGCTCGCAATCTGCCTCGTTATTTCGAGTATTCACGTGTATCTTGGGATGCACGTGTTGGCGCGCGAGGTGATTTTCGTGGATCTCTCGCTCGCTCAGCTCGCGGCCCTCGGGGCGACGGTGGCCGCACTTCTCACGGCCGAAGAGGAGCCCGGTTGGCAAGCGCACGCCATGGCGCTCCTCTTTACGATCGTGGGAGCTGCCATCTTTGCGTTCACGCGGCGCGCTCGAAAACACGTGTCACAGGAGGCGATCGTCGGCATCGTCTACGCTGTGGCGAGCGCAGTGACAGTTCTTGTGGTGAGCCATTCACCGCATGGGGCTGAACACATCAAGGACATCCTTGTCGGTTCACTCCTGAATACCACGTGGACCAACGTCTGGCAGACGGCGGCGGCGTACGTGGTGCTCGGTGCTGTCCAGCTGGTGCTCGCCAAGCGCTTCATCGCCATTTCGTGGCGGCCCGACGAGGCCGAGGAGGCAGGGCCATCGCGCCAAAAGTTGGATCATTTCGATCACTTAGAAATAGGCTCCAA
>CAZSUA010000108.1:0-15745 GCA_964609655.1 uncultured Polyangiaceae bacterium
GCTCGAGGTCGAACCCGGCGAGTTCTTCGGCGATGGGTCTGGCACCGCTGTTTGGATGGCGGAAAACAAGCCCGGAGCTCCTGAAGAAGAGCTTCGTCTGGCCGCTGGTGGCCTTGTTCACCGGTGGGGCGTTGCACTTGGCGTTCGGACGGGCGCTCGGGTTTCCGGCGCTGGTCGAGAACGACGTCTTTTATCCGGGTGCAGTGGGCGTGATCCTTCAGAAGGTGGGCTCTGTGTCGCCTCTGCTCACGATCGCCTTGGCGGCATTCAACCTGGCCGTCGTGATTCAAGAGTTTGCTCGGGGCATCGCCGCCCGGCAAAGCGCAGCTGAAAAACGCGGTGAAGAAGAGAGCCTGAGTGTCGCGCTCTTCCGCCTGATCACCAAGAATCGACGGCGCTACGGTGGCTACATTGTGCACACGGGCATTGTGTGCATGTTCATCGGCTTCGCGGGCGCAGCCTGGAACAAGGACAAGGAAACGAGCCTTTCCGTCGGGCAAAGCTTCGAGATTGGCGCCTACACGGTGACGTACAAGGGTGCGCGCATGTGTCCAAGTATGCATCCCGATGGCGGCGGCTGCAGTCTGGAAGAGCAGTCCGACGTGAGCAAACGCCGCGTGATCGCAAACCTGGATCTGGCTAAGAATGGCAAGTACATGGGCAGCGTGAGCCCAGCTCAATTCATCTACACGCGCCAACAGCAAACGACGACAGAGGTGAGCATTCTGCGGACGTTTTGGGATGATTTTTACAGCGTCGTCGGGCGTGTGGATCCTTCAACAAAGCAGGCCACGTTCCAGCTCCACGTGAAGCCTCTCGTGTCCTGGATTTGGGCAGGTGTTGGCGTCCTTATCATGGGCACGTTGCTGTCGCTTTGGCCTCAGTTCTCCTACGGCCGTGTCGGAGTCTGGAGCCTGGTGCGAACCGCCTCAGGCGCCGCAGCGGGTATCGTGTTTTCGATCTGGCTCGCGATGAGCCCCTCGTTGGCTTACGCCAAAACCAGGCCGCGTTTGCCCGAGAGCACCGCTGCCCTGGTCGCACCGCGTGCATTGGCGAGCGAACATCTGGGGATCTCGCTGGCGCTAGGCTTGGGCTTAGTGGTAGGCGTGGGTCAGAGCCTGAGGCGCCGACGTGACTTCGGTGAATGAACCATCTTCGCCAAATTTTGAGGCATTTCTGGCCACGCTCTGGGTCCGGCGCGGCCTGGGAGTGCTCGTCGTTGCTTTGGCTGTCGCAGCTGGGTGGTCGGGCGGCGTGGCTGCCGGCTTCTTGGTGTTGGCCGGAGCGTTCTTGTTGCTGACGCTGGGCCTCCTCTGGTGGAGCCTTCAGAGCTTGAGCGGGAAGTCAAAGCTGAGTTTGGATGAAGCTTTGAGTCTCGCGCGTCCGAGCGCGGAGGAAGAACAGAAGCAGTCTGTGCTCCGCGCGCTCAAAGACCTCGAGTTTGAACGCGGGGTGGGCAAGATCAGCGCCGAAGATTACCAAGAGCTCTCGCTCCACTACCGAAGTGAGGCCAAGCGGCTGATGGCCCTGCTGGATGAGAGCCACGCACGCAGTAAGTCTGAAGTCGAGGCACTGTCTGCCAGCTTGCTGGCCACGCCCACTGCCAATACTGCCTCACGGACGAAAGCTGACGGAAAGGCCGCATCAGCCAGCCCAGAGGAGCCGAGCTGATGGTGCCGCTCACACGCACGTACAGGTTTCTTGCGGCGTCGCTGCTCCTCGGTGCCTCGCTCTCGGCTGTCCTGGTTTCATCGGCCCGAGCGCAGACACCCGCGCCCGCAGCAGGCTCGCCGGGAACCTCAGGTGGCCCACATGCAGGAGCAGCAGCGGAAGATCCACTCGCTGATAGCAGCAGCGCCGATCCCTCACTCCGCATGGGTAGCTTGGTCGCTGAGATCTTGGACGACAAGAATCAGCCGGTGGTGGGCCAAAGCGTGCGCTTGGGGATCCACTTTGAAAGTATCGCTGAAGGCCAGAACGACAGTGAAAAGCTGGCAAAATCCGACGCCGCAGGCCGCGTTCAATTCGATGGATTGGCGATAGGCTCCAATTACAATTATCAAATTTTCGTCGACTACGCCGGCGCCAGCTACCGCTCAGAGTCCCACAATCTTGGGCCTGACGTGGGCATGCGGCTGCGCCTTCACGTCTTTCCCTCCACGAGCGACGTCACCCAAACCCAGATCACGACCCGAGCGCTCTATAACATCGAGCCACGTGACGAAGTCTTCCAAGTTCAGGCGCTGATCCGCTTGAGCAACCATGGGCCGCTCACCTTCAAGCCGCGCGGGTATGAAATCAGGCTTCCCGAAGGGGCGAAGGCCTTCACCGACGACAACAAGCAAGGCCCACGTTTCGAAGAAGGTTCGGGCGTCGCGCGGTTAACTGGCAGTTTTACGCCGTATCGCCACCATGACCTTAGATTTCGCTTTCAAGTCCCAAACACGAACGATGAGCAGCAGAATTTCAAGCTCGCTTTTCTGCCGAATGCCATCGAATCGCGCGTAATTGTCGAGCGCGGGCACGGCATGAAGCTCCAGGTGAATGGCTTCGGAGAGATCAAGGAAGACACAGCTCCTGATGGCCGCTTGATCGTCTGGGCGCAAAATATCGCTACGCGCGACGGGGAACTTCGGAAGGCAGAAGTCGTACTTTCTGGTTTGCCAACGATCGGGCCGGTGCGCATTGGGGTGGTGGCGGGGGCATTCTTGATAGCTCTAGTTGGCCTGGGGGCCGCTCGATCGACGAGGAAACGCCCTAACACGAGCGCTCACGACCAAAACCGTGCCGTGTCGGAACTGGAGCAGGCCCAAGGCGTGCTGTTGGACGAATTAAGGGCCCTCGAACAGGCCAAGGCTGCTTCAAGCATCGGTCCAAAAACCTACGAGCGGGCTCGCGAGGCACTGCTTTCTGCGCTGATTCAGCTCCGCCAACAGCTAGCTGAGCGCTCAGGCTGATCACGATTCACGGAGCGAGCCATGCGGCCGATGCCTGAACAACTGTCGCGAGGCCGACACAAAACCTTAACAAATCCAATAATCCACAGGCTGTGGATAAACTCGGGGTAACTCTGCGGATGGTTTCAGTATCAGCCTGTGGAGCTAAGGTAGGTCTCTAACCTATCCCCCGTCTGGCATCAGCTAGCCCCTGAGTTTATCAACAAGCGCCAGCCAATAATGCTCAATAATATCATGCATTTGCAGAGTAATCCCCAGAATTCACAGGGCCTTCTATCACCACGAAATTTAAATAAATAGATTAAGAGAAAGAACGCGTCCGAACTCCTGCTCTCCAGTCTGCCAGCCACCAGACGCACTGTAGCTTTCCGCCCCCAACCTTAGCGTCCCTGTGATCCAGCACACCGGTGCTAGCCGTGAGCCCAGAGCCCGGCTAGTGAGAAGCCCAATGCATGTCGTCGTGAGCAAGAGGGACCTCATTCGCGTCTTAACGCGATGCCAAGGCGTTGCGGACAAAAAGAGCACGATGCCAGCACTCGGCAACGTGGCGCTGCAGACACTTGGAAATGATAAGCTGCGCTTGTCAGCAACCGATCTGTACCTCGCCGTCACGAGCAACGTGAACGCCAAGGTCGAGAAGCCAGGCAGCATCGCGCTCGGTGCCAAGGACCTTTTGGAGCGTGTGCGGATGATGCCGGAAGGCGAGATCTCAATCGAGACCGCTAGCGGTTCTGCGAACAGCACCTTGCGTGCTGTGGGCTCTGCGCGCCGCTACACACTGCATGGCATTCCCGGCGAAGAATTTCCGACACTGCCTGAGCCGGATCCGAAAGCTAGTGTGCTCTCGCTTCAAGTGGAGTTGCTCTCACGCCTGATCGCAGCCACGCACTTCTCGATTTCAACCGATGAGACGCGCTTGCATTTGAATAGCGCGCTCTTCGAGTGGGATGGTGAAGCGGTTCGAATGGTCACCACCGACGGTCACCGTTTGAGCAAGATGGAAATGTTTGAGCCAGGGCGCTCAGCGCAAGCCTCCATGCTGATCCCGTTGAAAGGCGTGATGGAGTTGAAGCGCTTATGCGATGAGACCAAGAGCGAAAAAGAGGGCGGTGCCGATGCCGCGATTCAGATCGTCCAAAGCGGTCCGAACGCTTTCTTTTCCCTGTCGGGGTTTCGATTCAGCGTGAAGCTGGTGGACGCGCAATTCCCTCCGTACCAACAGGTGATCCCGGAGAGCAGCGAGCGCATCGTAACGGCGCCGAGGCTGGCAGTGGCTGATGCCCTCAAAGCGGTTGCCATCGCAGCAAGCGATCGCACTGGCGGCGTCAAGTTAACGGTTACGCCGGGGCGGCTGCGTTTTGAAAGCGAGAGCCCCGAAAGCGGCGAAGGTTTCGACGAAGTGGCGGTCGACTACGACGGGCCAGAAATGACTGTGGGCTTCAATGCTCGCTACTTCCTGGATGTGCTCACGGCTGTCGAGGACGACGAGATAGCTTTAGGCCTGAGTGGCGAACTGGATCCGGCTGTCGTGCAACCGGCAACACAAGCCAAGCACACGAGCCAAGTTGCCGTGATCATGCCCATGCGCATCTGATTGGGTGCGGTTAGCCGGTATGGCTGAACCTTTGGTGAGCGCCGTCAGTTTTCAACGGCTTCGAATCCGTTGCCTCCGAAACCTGGAGAGCGTCGATTTCGAACCGGGGCCAGCGCTCAACTTAATCTTTGGCGATAACGGTCAGGGCAAGACAAGTGTGCTCGAGGCCCTTTATCTGGTTGCCACGAGCCGTTCCTTCCGCGCTGAGCGCCTCGCGGAGTTGATCAGCGAGGGTGAAGCCAGCTCCACGATTTCAGCAGATATTGTCGAGTCGGGGCTGGTGCGTGAGCAGCGCGCGGTCGTGGGGAAAAAAGAGCGCTCTTTCTTGCTGGCTGGCAAAAAGCCGAGTTCACTGGCTGAGTTCGCCGTCCAAACCCCGGTGGTGGTCTTTCATCCAGGCGATCTCAGCCTGGTGGCGGGTCCCGCGACCGTGCGGCGCCGCCTGCTTCGTCGCGTCGCTTTGTATGCAAGCCCAAGGAGCGCCGAAGATCGCGTTCGGCTGGCTTATGCCGCACGCAGCCGCCAGCGGGTGCTGCAAACTCGGGGTGTCCACGCTCCTGAATTGGAGGCCCTCGAAGCCGTGATGGCACGTCATGGCGTCCGCTATGGCGCTGCCCTCGCGAGCGCGGCACAGGACTTGATCCTTGCCCTAAAAGACGCGTTTGAACGCCTTTCATCCCCGGCGCTCAGCTTTGACGCCCGTCATCGATGTGGGGGCTCCTTGGATGAAGCTGAATACCAAAAGGCCTTGGCGGTACGGAGAGCGCTGGATACAGAGCGTCGCAGTCAGACTTTTGGACCCAGCCGGGACGAACTGGTTCTGGAAATACTGGGTCGCTCCGCACGGAAGCATGCGTCGCAGGGCCAACAAAGAATGCTCGCTCTCGGGCTTAAACTCGCAGAACTCGAGTGTGTGCGGAGCCTTCGGAATAAGAATCCGGTGCTGCTCCTAGATGATGTTTCGAGTGAACTCGATCCTGCACGAACGTTGGCCGTTTACGAGTTTCTGGCGGCCAGTCAGAGCCAGATATTTCTCACCACCACGCGGCGTGAGTTGTTTGCATTGCCAGGGAGCTCAGACCACGAAATGTGTGAATGGCGAGTCCAGGCGGGCCAGATTGAAAGAGTCTAAGGGACCACAAAAACAGCATCTTTTTCGCTAGTTGAAGCTTGCTCGGTCGCCACTTTTTAGCTATATAGATGGGCCCTTTTCTGAGGGACGCAGGGCCGCATCTCGTGCTCCCAAAATCAATGAGGCGTTTGATTGAATGACCGAAGCCATTGTTCCGACTGCTGACGCGTTAGCGCCCACCTACGATTCGAACAACATCACGGTCCTGGAAGGCTTGGAAGCGGTTCGCAAGCGTCCAGGGATGTACCTGGGAGATGTGCACGATGGCTCGGCCCTGCACCACCTCGTCTGGGAAGCGGTGGATAACGCAGTGGATGAGCATCTCGCGGGGTACTGCTCATCAGTCAGCGTGACGGTGCATTTCGATGGCAGCGTGACGGTCGAAGACAACGGTCGTGGGATCCCGGTCGACATCATGCGTGATCGGGGAGTGAGCGCCGCCGAGGTGGTGATGACGGTGCTGCACGCAGGCGGCAAGTTTGACCATTCGAGCTACAAGGTGAGCGCTGGCCTGCATGGAGTTGGCGTGAGCGCGGTGAACGCGGTGAGCGAAAAGCTCAGGCTGGAGATTCGGCGCGAGGGCAAGGTTTGGTCGCAGGATTATCGTCGGGGTGTGCCGCAGGCGCCACTCAAGGCTATCGGCGAAACGGACAGCCACGGCACCCGGGTCACGTTCAAGCCCGATCACGAGATCTTCAGCCTGCTCGATTACAGCTACGATATTCTCGCCAATCGATTGCGGGAGATCGCGTTTTTGAACTCAGGTCTGATCGTCAAGCTCAAAGATGAGCGAGATGGTGGCGCCAGCGATACCTATGTTTTTGAAGGAGGCATCAAAGAATTTGTGGCCCTGCTCAGCCAGAAGCGCGAAGCGGTGCATGAGGATGTGATCGCGTTCACGGCCGAGTTCAGCCCGGGCGAGGGCAAGACGCCGGTGATCGTGGATATGGCGATCCAGTGGACGAATGCGTATCAGGAGCACATTCTGCCGTACACAAATAACGTCTTCAACAAAGACGGCGGCACGCACGTCACGGGGCTTCGCTCAGCGCTCACGCGCACACTGAATAACTACGGCACAGCGCAGAATTTGTTCAAGGATGTTAAAAATGGCCTCACGGGTGACGACACCCGCGAAGGGGTGACGTGTGTGATCCACGTGAAGCACCCTGATGCCTCGTTTGATTCCCAGACGAAATCTAAGCTGGTTTCGAGCGAAGTGAAGGGGATCGTCGAAAACGCGGTGAACGAGCAGTTGAGTCGCTATTTCGAGGAGCACCCGCAGACAGCCCGCAAAATCATCGATAAGGCCCTCTTGGCGGCCAAAGCCCGCGAAGCGGCCCGCAAAGCGCGCGAGGTGGTGCGTAAGGGCGCGCTCGATCTCACCACACTTTCAGGCAAGCTGGCGGATTGTCAGAGCAAGGATCCGACGCTCAGCGAGATCTATATTGTCGAGGGCGATAGCGCCGGCGGTAGCGCCAAGCAGGGCCGTGATCGGCACTATCAAGCTATTTTGCCACTACGCGGTAAGATCCTGAATGTGGAGCGCGCGCGCTTAGATCGTATGTTGGGCTCGCAAGAAGTGGCAACACTGATCTCGGCGCTGGGCTGTGGTTTGGCGGACAAGGGCGGTTTCGATATCTCAAAGCTTCGCTACCACCGCGTGATTCTCATGACGGATGCGGATGTTGATGGCAGCCATATTCGCACGCTGCTCCTCACGTTCTTCTATCGGCAGATGCCGGATTTGATTGAGAACGGCTATCTGTACATCGCGCAGCCGCCGCTGTTCGGCGTGCGCAAGGGGAAAAAAGAGCTGTTCATGAAAGATCAGGCGGCGCTCGATCGCTTCCTGGTTGAAAGCGGCGTGGAGTCGCTCACGGTGCGCTCGGCCAAGGGCCACGCTATCTCGGGCGTGCCACTCTTGAACCTCGCCACACGCCTCAAAGCGTACAAGAATTTGCTCACCAAGATCGATCGGCGTTGTGATGCGCGCGTGGTAGCGGTGCTGATGCGAACGAGCACGCTCGATGAAGAAGCGTTGCGCGATGCTGCGAAGACCGAAGAAGCGGCACGTCAGCTGAAGGAGCAACTCGAAGTCAGGTACCCGGATTTGTGCCCACTCACGGTGACGGTGGATTGGGACAAAGAGCACGGTGCAGCCCGCATTCTCGCGCGTTTTCGACCCGGTGCGTCCACCCGGGCAGCCACCGTGGATTCGGATTTGGTCACAGCCCCTGAATATCAAGAGATGCTCTCGATCCAGGAGGACATTCGCTCGATTGGTCCGGCTCCGTATGAGGCGCTGGAGGGCACCAAGACCACAGTTCTCGAAGATGCCGAGTCTCTGGAAATATTTATCAATGAGCGTGCCCGCAAGGGTCTACACATCACTCGTTACAAAGGCTTAGGCGAAATGAACGCCGATCAGCTTTGGGAAACGACGATGAATCCCGACGCACGAACGCTGCTCCAGGTGCGCGTCCACGATCCGATCCGCGCCGATGAGATTTTCAGCGTGCTCATGGGGGATCAGGTGGAGCCCCGTCGGCAATTCATCGACGAAAACGCTCTGAACGTCCGCAACTTGGACATCTGAAGCGCTGTTCCTGACCGAGCGCGAAGTTTTAGCGAAGCATTGCTCGGTCGCCCTTGATCTCGGCCAGGCGCGACTTATTTTCCGTGTGGCGGTCGGCAGCACACATCCGAGGATGTGATGTTAACGTGTTTGGGCGACCGGTGAGGAGAAGCTATCCGTGCAAATGGACAAACTGACCATCAAGAGTCAAGAAATGGTGCGCGCCGCGGTGAGTGCGGCGTCCCGTCAGGGGAATCCTGAGGTCACTCCGGAGCACGTGCTGGTGGCAGTTTTGGAACAGCCCGAAGGCGTAGGCGGGCCGCTCGTGGAAAAGGCGGGCGCGAACGCCAAGAAGCTTGCTGAAGACTTCAAAGCACGGCTGGAGACATTACCTCGTGTGAGTGGCGGCGGGGAGCCAACCTTGAGTCGGCGCTCCACACCTCTCTTTCATGCCGCAGAAGATGAGGCCAAGCGTCTGAAGGACGACTTCGTTTCGGTGGAGCATTTCCTGCTCGCAGGCGCCAAGCAAGATAAAGATATCCAGGCGATATTGGATCGACACGGGCTTTCTTACGACAAGCTCCTGCATGCCCTGGCGGCGGTGCGCGGCAGCCAACGCGTCACGGATCAAGATCCTGAGGGTAAATTTCAGGCGTTGGAGAAATACACTCGCGATCTGACCGCGCTGGCGCAGCGCGGAAAAATCGATCCCGTGATTGGGCGCGACGAAGAGATCCGGCGCGTGATGCAGGTTTTGTGTCGTCGGGGGAAGAATAATCCCGTCTTGATCGGCGAGCCCGGCGTGGGAAAAACGGCCATTGCCGAAGGTATCGCACGCAGAATCGCCACCGGAGATGTGCCCGAGTCACTGCGCGACAAGAAGCTTTTGGCGCTTGATCTAGCGAGCATGATCGCGGGCGCGAAATTCCGCGGTGAATTCGAAGATCGTTTGAAAGCCGTGCTGAAGGAGGTGGAAGCCTCAAGCGGCGGAATCATTCTCTTCATCGACGAGCTGCACACGCTGGTGGGTGCGGGCGCCGCCGAAGGCGCCATGGACGCGGCAAACATGCTGAAGCCTGCGCTGGCACGCGGCGAGCTCCGGTGCATCGGCGCGACCACGCTCGATGAGTACCGAAAACACATCGAGAAGGACGCGGCCCTCGAGCGGCGTTTTCAGCCGGTGATCGTCGATCAACCGTCGGTTGAGGATACAATCGCTATTTTGCGCGGACTGAAGGAGCGTTACGAGACGCACCACGGAATTCGGATCAAGGATTCGGCATTAGTAGCTGCAGCAACGCTCAGCCATCGCTACATTACGGAGCGTTTTTTGCCGGACAAAGCTATCGACTTGGTCGACGAAGCTGCCAGCAAAATCAAGATGGAAATCGACAGCATGCCGGTCGAAATCGATCAGGTAGACCGCAAGCTGTTGAAGCTTCGCATCGAAGAGCAAGCGCTCAAGCGCGAAGCGGATAGGGCGAGCCAGGCACGGATGGTGGCGCTGTTGCGAGAGATCTCCGAGCTGTCTGGCGATCGCGATCGGATGCGCGCCCAGTGGTTGAAGGAAAAAGAGGTGATTTCTCAGCTGCGCGATGTGCAGCGCGAGACCGAAGAGCTGAAGCTCAAAGCCGAGCAGGTGGAGCGCTCCGGTGATCTCGGGAAAGCAGCTGAAATCCGCTATGGAACGCTGCCAGCGGTCGAACGTAAGACGGCGGAGCTCCGCACTGAGCTCGCGCGCGTGCAGGAGCACGGCTCCTACTTACGCGAGGAAGTCGGCGATGAAGATATCGCAGCCATCGTGTCCAAATGGACCGGCGTGCCAGTCTCTAAGATGTTGGAAGGTGAGATGCAGAAGTTACTCCGAATGGAGCAAGATCTTCGGCAACGTGTGATTGGCCAGGATGAAGCGCTCGTCGCCGTTGCCAACGCCGTGCGTCGCTCACGTGCCGGTTTAGGTGATGAGAATCGCCCGATTGGCTCATTCCTGTTTTTAGGGCCAACCGGCGTGGGCAAGACAGAGACGGCCCGGGCGTTGGCGGAGTTCTTGTTTGACGACGAGCGCGCGATGATCCGGATCGATATGAGCGAATATATGGAGCGGCACGCTGTTTCGCGGTTGATCGGCGCACCTCCCGGCTATGTGGGGTACGACGAAGGCGGCCAGCTCACAGAGCCCGTGCGGCGCCGCCCCTACAGTGTGATTCTGTTCGACGAGGTAGAAAAGGCTCACCCCGACGTTTTCAACACACTTTTGCAGTTGCTCGACGACGGGCGGCTCACCGATGGCCAGGGGCGCACCGTCGATTTCAAGAACACAGTGGTGATCCTCACGAGCAACATCGGAACCACAGAGCTTGGAGAGATTGAAGCCCGAAGTGATCTGAGCGATCAAGACAAGAAAGAGCTCTCACAGAAGATGGCACTCGCCGCCCTCCGCACGCACTTTCGCCCAGAGTTTATCAATCGTCTGGATGAGATTGTGATCTACGGGCGTCTCGGGCGCGAACAGATCCGCAATATCGTGGATATTCAGCTCGCCTACCTGAGAAAACGCCTGGCGAAGCGCGATTTGGTGCTCGAAATGGGCGATGCGGCTAAGGACTTTTTGGCAGAAACGGGCTTCGATCCCCAGTTTGGCGCGCGACCCCTGAAGCGCGCGATCCAGAAGCAAGTGGAAGATCCCCTGGCGCAGCGCATTCTCGGCGGCGAGTTTCCTCCTGGAACACACATCCTTGCGGAGCGCACCCTGGATGGAAAGTTAAGCTTCACGGCTCAGATGCCGGTTGCACCCGTGGGTGCAAGCTAGCGCCTAGGCAGGATCGGTGTGCGTCCACTTCTTGAATGCCGGAGGGACCTCGCTATGGCCGCAAATCCCGGGCTTTGTGGTGGCACGTGTTGATTTGTACAGCCTGCTGTGTTGATGAGGTGATCCGATTCTATGACGACGCGTGTGCTCTTGATTCGACACGGTGCCACCGTCCTCACGGCCGAGGATCGCTTTGCTGGCTCTACAGATGTGGACCTCTCCGAAGAGGGCCGGAATCAGGCCGAGAGCCTCGGGCTGCGCTTACTCGCCGAAAAGCTTGCGGCTGTGTACACGAGCCCAATGAAGCGTACGCGGGACACGGCAGGCTTCATTGCCCGGGGGCATGGCCTGGTGCCTCTCGAACGTCCAGGCCTGCGAGAGATCGATCATGGCCACTGGGAGCAGTTAACCCGAAAGCAAGTTGAGCTCCGTTTTGCCGACGAGTACCTAGCTTGGGAGCAGGATCCTTTTAGCTATGCGCCCGAGGCTGGTGAATCCGGCGCTTCGGTGATGTCGCGGGCGCTGCCGGTGATGCGAGAGATCGTGGTCAGCCACCCGGGAGAGACGGTGGCCGTCGTTTCACACAAGGCCACCATCCGGCTTATTTTGTGCGCATTGCTCGGGATCGACGCGCGCGGCTACCGGGACCGGCTCGATCAATCGCCCGCCTGCCTGAACGTGCTCGACTTCAAAGATCCGGTGCGGGCGCGCCTCATGACGTACAACGACACTTCCCACTATGCCGTTCAGCCGCGCCGCTCCCAGGCACAGCTTTCCAAGTGGTGGGATGCCGAAGAGGGTTCATCCGCGCCAAAACCTGTGGCGCCCTAACCTGATTTTTGAGACTAGCCTGCCATGCTTCCGAGTGAACCCTATCCCGATCCGGAGTCGCCTGTTCCACCAAAAGTTGTGGAGCTGCAAGTTGCGGAGCTGCAAGTTGCGGAGTCACCCGTTCAGCCCAACGTCGTCGAGGAGCCCGATTCGGAGTCGGAGGCTGGCGAAGAGGTGGATGCCCTGGGTTGGGCCGGCCCAAGTCGCAGTCAAGTCAAGCGTGAAGCTGAAGCGGTGAGTAAGTTGGGGCAAAAGCTCACGGAGCTCTCGCTCGGGGAGCTTCAACATTTACCGATCAGCGCGGAAGTGCTGGAAGCTGTTGAGGTTTGGCGTAAGCTGAAGCGCGGCGCACAAGGTCGCCAATTGCGAAGAATTGGCTCCTTACTGCGTGACACGGACATCGCACCGATCGCAGAAGCGATCGGACGGGGGCCAGGCCCGAGCCCGCAAGAAAAGCAGCTTGAGCAGCTGGGCGAACTGTGGCGCACGCGCCTGCTCGACGGCGGCGATGAGGCCGTCGAAACATTTTTGGCCAAATACCCCGGCGGTGATCGGCGTGAATTACGACAGCTGGTGCGCGCCTCGCGTGGTGATCCGACGGGTGATCGCATCAAACGAGCGCGAAGAGATTTGTTGCGACGGGTGCGCGATCTACTCCGTCAAGTGGCGCCCTAAGCCTTCAATCGCGGTGGCGATCCCTCCGAGCACCCCCGCGCTCAATCGAGGAAAGCCGTGAGGTGATTGCAGCGCGGACTATGGGGGAGGTGGACCGAAAAGTCATCGTACTTAAAGGGCTGTTTTAACGCTGTAAAGCAGGACGCTTGACTGTCAAGCCGTATGCTTTACACTTAGCGTTGATGATCGATACGGTCGTTCTTAGCAAAACGGCTCGTAAAGCGCTTCGGAAGTGCCCCAAGCACATTGCTGTGAAGTTGGCGTATTGGATCTCCCAGGTGGGGCATCTAGGGCTCGAAGAGGTGCGGAAAATTCCTGGGTATCACGATGAGCCGCTCGCTGGAGACTACAAGGGAAAGCGCTCGATTCGACTGAGCCTGAGCTACAGAGCGATCTACACTGTTGAAAACGGCGTGGTCGAGTTCGTGCTCATCGAGGATGTCAACAAGCACTACGGAGATTGACTATGGCCCGAAAGAATCAAAAGACATTGGATTTTCTTGAGGAATTGACGGGCGAACCGTTGAGTTTCGGGGCGCTGCTGCACGCGATTCGAGAGGGCGAAGAAGAAAGCCTTGCAAAGTTCTCGGAGCGACTGGGGGTGTCGCGTCAGTACCTCCATCAAATCGAACAGGGGCACCGCAATGTGGGCCTGGAGCAGGCGGCACGTTTTGCGAAGGTGCTGGGTTACGGCAGCCTCGGGTTTGTGAAGCTCAGCCTGCAAGACATGGTCGACAAGGCTGGGATCAAGGCGACGGTGGACGTAAAGGCGGCGTAGGCAAAGACGTCGTCGGGACTCGGTCTCAATTCAGAGAGGTCTACCTCTCTGACCTCTCTGAAGACCTCTCTGCCTGTGCCCTCGACATCCTCAATCGTGAATGGGCCGCCACAGTTGGCAAACTCTGGGTGCACGACGGCGAATCGCCGGGGTGGCATCCGGTATGGGAGGACTCCTCGTGGCAAGCACCCTTCATCAGCATCCTCGGAGAAGTGGGCCGAGTGCTCGCGATGACGCCCGACGGCGGTGTGCTCGAAGGACAAGCCCGCTGGCACGCGCGCAGGAGCGGCCGCCCAGGCAAGGAGTGAGCGGGAAATCGCAATTGCAAAAGACACCGCTGTCAGCCATTACCGATCATAGCCTGCCCAAAGAGGCTAGGGTAAAAGAGAGATCCTAGCGACCGTCATAGTATTCTGAATCTGTTGCCAGGGTACGCTGATATCGAACGATCTCGACGCGCCAGAAAAGTTTGTCATCCAGCAAGAGACGTTCTCTCCAGCGGCTAGTGCGATAATCGTTGAAGTCCTAATGGTCTCATTATTGGCAACCATATCATGCGTTATCGTCTGCGTGCCGTTCTTCGTAATGTCCGCAAAATATCGCCCAGCCGCTGTGAACGCTGCCGAACACCCCACGAGATAGACTCCCCCACTCGCCGCCGTGAACACGCCCGTTGCTGGGTTGAACTCATTCCCGCCTCCAAACTCCGCTTCTTCCTCAAACACCATCTGCAAACTCGTGCCGTTGGTAATAGTCTGGGTTGCCGTTTTATATGCGCGCACTCCGCTGGCTCTAAATTAGGTTTCGATTTGGGCTCGCGTTAGGAGGTCTTCGGCCTCAGCGTTGTCCAGCTTTCCCTACGCCTGCAGATCGGCATAAGCAGAAAAGGCGTCGGTGTGCAGAACGCCATTGTTTATGGAGCTCGCTGGCAAGCTTCCCACAGCATCGGCACTCGTGGCATGCCCCGCCTCCAATGCATACGGCACCGCGCCCAGCTTGGTACGCCCGAGTGCAGAGCCGTTAACCACGGCTTCAATCCACAGGTTTGGATTGGCCTTCACCGCGACGGTACATGCCTCCGGCAGCTCGACCTGAAAGCGGCCTGAAACAGGAGTGAGGTCCATCACGGTTTGCTCGCAAACCTTGGTGCCGTCGGTGGCTGCATCGTAAATGTTGACGAAAATGTTCACCTTCGCCGTGACTGGTTTGCCGTCGGGTGTCTCGATGTAGCCGTTATAAGTAAGCGCCTTCATGTCGGGCACGCCGGCTGCGTTGGCGCGCACCGCAATAACGCCACCAACTCCGATGCTGAGGAGCATTGCGGCTCCGAGCCCAAACGAGCGCCAGCTTGTAGCCGAGCCTGCGCACTTGTTGAAAAGTGTGATCATCGTATTCCTCCAGTTACACAGAACTTCGTGTCGCAGGCGCGCGGTGTCATCGATAGGGATTGTTCCTTGAGCACGAACATCGAAGTTTCGGCTGGCCGCACACCGAAAGCGTCGATGCCCGCGTTTACACGGCGGAACGCCGCGCAAATGCCGGCGCCAGTGCAAACGGGGGTTCCCGCGCTGCACTCTGGCTCATCAACCCAAGCACTGCCCGCACATAGCTGTGGGATATTGGCGGCACACTGCCGTGATTGATCTTTGCATGTAGTTGGCGCCTGACCCCCGGCGCCGCTCGTGCTCACTCCGACGGTACCACCGGAGACGCCTCCCGTTCCCATTCCTCCACTTCCGTCGGAAGAGCCACCAGTACCGCCAGCCGCCTCGATAGCAAGGCCGACGTTGGGCTTGTCGACATCGCCGCACGCTAACGCTGCGCCTAAGCCACTGATTAGCATCAGTGAGCACAAGGCCCGCGTAGTTGCGTGTAATTCGCGCGGTGTACGAGAGCCGGCCCCGGCCGGTTTCAGTAGGTACGAACGCAGAACCATAGCCCACCCTGCCGGATCTGCGGAGGCAGGACGACGGGTAGTTTTTCGGCGTCGAGGCTCGGATGGTCGAAGGTCGACTCCCCGGATATGCCACGCCTGTCACGGATCGCCCTATGAGTTCGCATCGGGATCGGCCAAACGATCCGTCTCGGATCGGCTAAGCAGACCCGCGTGGGAACGTTCTGCCGAGCGAGCTCAGCACTCCTTCGCGTCGGTGTCGAAGCGAGTGGAGAGGGTCACATTGATAGCGCTGACCGCCCAGGAGCTCTCGCGCGGCCATTTCGCGCGGCTCATCTCTCCCCAGATTTCGCAGTCGCTTGCCCAGTCCGTTTCCGAACCCGGATAGTTCACTTTGGCGTCAACGATTCGCATTCGGTGACCGGGAGCGGGCCGATAGACTATCTCTAGTGAGACGTCGTCCAGAGCTCGCGTCTCGACGAACACGCCGTCGGAGC
>CAZSUA010000109.1:0-15704 GCA_964609655.1 uncultured Polyangiaceae bacterium
AGGCTCCACTGCCCCAGGCACAGCCGCCCGAGGCGCCGATTCCAAACCTGGCCGCACTTGGCATCACCGCTCCTTCTCGCAACCCGGCGGCGAGCGATAACGGCAAACCAACGAATCCAGGCTCTCATCCCGTATTCAAGCAGACATTGCTGGGGCTTACCCCCGTCGTCCTTCCAGTTACCCCTGTTGAGAGTGTCACAAGCGCACCGCCCGTTCAGAAGGAAGCTACGTCCGCTCCCGCACCCACTCTTGCGCGCGAAGTTCAGAAGAGTGCACCTGCCGTTTTTCCACAACCGGTTCTGGGGGCCCAGGAGCCTGCTCGGCCCTTGCCTTCTCCTTTTGCCGCTGCCAAGCCCGCCGCAGACTCAGGCTTAGACGATGATAGCTACCCCCAAGCGAGCAAGGTCCCCAAACTAGCAATCGCAATCGCAATCGCAATCGCTGCAGCCCTGATAGTGCTTGGATTTCTACTATTTAGCGGACCAGCCGCGCCCCCTAAAGCGGACTCCAAACCCCCAACGCTGGGTACAGAGATTGGTACTAGTACCCCGACCACCCCGGTGAACACCGTCTCAGCTCCTGCTGCACCTCGCGACGCCCCCGCTCCCTCGTCTAACAATGACGCACCGGAGAGCGAGGCCAGTCCGGAACCCAAAGAAGCCCCTCCCCAGGCCGATCCGACACGCCAGCCTCGGGTGAAGGAACGGAGGCCCCCGGTCGCACGGAGCAACAAGCGCCCTGTGGAAGTCAAGACGGCAGCCCCCAAGGCAACTCCGCCATCCAAGAGCCCTGCGATAGTTCGCGATAACCCCTTCTGATCTCACCGCTCCCCCCCGTACCCATGGGATACGATCCCGAAGCCTCCGATGAAGTCATTCCGATACCTGCTTTTGATTCTCTTAGGATTCTACCTTGTCCTTTCGCCACGGGCCACCCGTGCACAGGATGAGGATCCCACGGTCGAGATGGCGCGCCAACGTTTCAAGGAGGGCATCGACTTCTTTGACGCTAAGCAGTTCCAGAAAGCTCGAGCAGCGTTCCTCCAAGCCTACGCCCTGAAGAAACATCCAGCCGTTCTCCTCAACCTTGCGCAGAGTGAGTTGCGCTCAGGCCATGAAGCCGATGCGGCGGACCACTTTTCAGAGTTCCTGAGGGAAGCCAAAGAGCAGAAACCTGACGAGCGCCAAGCTGCCCTCGCTGGCCTGGTCGAGGCCAAGAAGAGCGTGGCGGAGGTCACGATCCAGGTCGATGAGAAGGGCGCCGACGTCCTCGTCGATAGTAAATCGCGAGGCGTGTCCCCACTTCCTGGAGCCGTCTATCTCGCCCCCGGGAGCCATACGGTCACCGTCCAAAAAGGCGGCCGCGAAGTGAGTACGACCCTCAGTGTTGAGGCTGGCGACAGCACCTCGACCAAGCTCGCGTTAAAGCCCGCTGGTGAAGACTTGGCTTCGAGCACAGGGCCTTTAGTGGGCGAAGCAGGCGAAGATTCGCAGGCGGATCGCGAAAAAAGCGAAGCCCCCGCGGAAGACCTTAGCGAAGAGGGTGCCTGGCTTTGGCAGCATCCTGCCGCATTGGTCATCGCAGGTCTTGCCGTAGCGGGCGTAGGAAGCGGCGTCGGATTCTCGCTGTCGGCAAGCTCCAACTTCAAGAACGCAGATAAAACGGCGCTCCTGATCGAAGCTGAGGCCAAAAAAGACGGCGAGGCACCGACGGGTATTTGCACCCGAATCGGAGATATCTCAGCGCGACGCGGGCCGGCAAGAGCGAATGACTACCAGAACGCTTGCTTGATCTATCAGGACAACGTGGATCGCGGAGACGCCATGAAAACGGCGGCTATCGTTGGTTTCTCAATAGGTGGAGCCGCAGTAATTGGTACCGTGATTTACTACGTCGTGGATACCAGCTCCGCCAAGTCCGGAGCCGCTGCCCGAGCTGGAGCGCCAGAGCGTCACACGGAGATTGCAGTCAGCCCGACGTACACCCCTGGCTATAGCGGAGTCACACTCAGCGGTTCGTTCTAACTTCAGGGTTTGTCTTCAACTAAGCGTCGCATCAGACGCGCTCGAAATGTGCTCCGGGGCAGCCCTGCCGCTCTTGCAGCGGCGCTCAGATTGCCTGAATTCTGGTCGAGCAATGCCCTGAAGTCAGAGTCTCGACCCAGGCTGTTCGTGACTGAACGTTCAACGCGCTGGATTCTTGGCAGTTCGATGTGGCTGACCAGAATGCTCTCGCTGGGAGCTCGCACCGCCGCCGCGTACAGGACGTTATCAAGTTCCCGCACGTTCCCCGGCCATCCATAATCCAGCAGGCGCGCTAGGGCCTCGGAAGTCAGACGTTTGGGGCCCAAGTCGCTCTCGCGACGTTTAAGTAACATCACGCTCAAGTCAGCAATATCGGCTTTCCGTTCCCGGAGTGCCGGCACGCGAATCACGGTCGTGGCCAGACGATAATAGAGGTCATTCCGAAATGTCCCCTGCCGCACGCGCTCATCCAGATTGGCCCAACACGCCGAAATCAGCCGTACGTCTAGCTTCACCGAGGCAATTCCACCCACGGGGCGCACCGCGCCCTCCTCAACCACGCGCAAGAGCTTTGCCTGGACTGCCAGCGACAGGTCCACGACCTCATCCAAGAACAAGGTTCCCCGATCGGCGGCCTGAAAGACGCCTGGCCGATCCGCGGTAGCACCCGTGAAAGCCCCCTTCCGCGAGCCAAAGAGCGTTGCGTCCGCCAACGCTTCCGGCAAGCACGACGCGTTCTGCGCAATGAACTCTCCCCCACGGCCGCTTAGGCGATGAATCGCTTGTGCGACAACTTCCTTCCCGCTTCCTGACTCTCCTTGAAGCAAAATATTTCCGCGCTTGGCAGAGAATTGGCGCAGCTCTTTATACAGACGGAGCATGGAGGCACTCCGGCCCACCATGCCCGGGATAGGCTCGACCGCCTCAACTTCCTCGCGAGTTCCAGGGGGACAGAAGGTCAACATCGTGCGCCCCACCACCACGAACGAGTCTGGCTTCGTCAAGACGGCCCGCCCCACCCTGGCCGATCCCACAAACGTTCCGTTAGTGGATTCAAGGTCGCGCACCTCGACGCCCCAAGCCGTGATCTGGATCGAACAATGCCGCGCACTCACGGTGGGGTCATTCACGCGAATGTCCGCGTTCGCTGCTGTCCCTAGCGTGAAGATACGGTCGGCTTCGAGCAACCGAGCTGAACAGGCACCAACACCGCTCAACTGGAGGATCCAGGGCCCGTACCGGCGTGAGCAAGCGAGCTCAACCGTGCTCGGGCCAACGTCACTCGGAGGGTCGTCTAACGGAACGATCATGCACCTACCTCGTCCGGTCTGTCAGGAAGTTGCGGGATTTGTCGTAAGCAGAAACCCTCGAGACGGCTGGCCTAGTGCGTCGATCACTCTTTGGTATAGTCGCCGCATGTCAAAAGCCCGCGGGCTGGAGCTTTCCACCCTCATCGTTGCCCTCAGCGTGGTGTTCCCCGCCAGCGCAGAAACTGAACCTCAGGCAGCCTTGGAAATACCTGATGCCACCGACACTGTTTCGGAATCGTTGCAGCTCAATCCGAGCCTTGCCTGGACAGATGTCTGGGGTGATCTGAGTCGCGCTCGTCCCATGACCCAGGTTGTTAGCAGTGGCCCTAGTGTCGGGCTGGATGCAGCCTACGGGCTCAGTCGCTCGTTCCAACTCGGACTCTGGGGTCGCTTGGATGACTATTCGAATTCGTCGAGCTGCGGGACGTGTTCGGGACAACGCTTTGCGCTCGGGCCTGACTTCACGTACCGTTTGGCTCAGGGAACCCGCCTCGATCCCTGGGCTGCGATTGGGATTGGCTACAGCTTCACGTCGATCCGCACCGCCGATGCTAAGCTGAAATTTTCAGGACCCGAATGGGCTCGGCTTGCCATGGGCGCCGACTGGTATCTCGGCTCTTTCGTACGCCTCGGCCACTTCGCGGAGCTGATGTGGGGTACTCATGCTCAAGTGCCCAGTGGCGATGAAGCGGGTGGCCTGCACTTCCGAGCTGCTGCAGGCCTGCGCCTTGGTTTCGCGACGACTGCGCGCCGGTAGTCAGCCCAGGGCCACCGTGGCGGGCAACTTGTACGCCCAAGCGGCGGCACGGCACATTGCAGTTGCCCCGCCCCGGGGGTTCCTACGCCTGAATAGCAACCCCCAGAGCCCTGCGGATCTGAGAGTAGTCCTCGCTTGTACTGAACTTGAGGAGCTCGGAAAGTTTTTCAGCCGGCGTGGGATCGCCGGGGATCTGGGGCTCCGCAGCCAAGATTTTCTTGGCTATCTCCAAATCACCCGAAACCACGAGCCCCGCGCGACAAGCGGTGAGCTCTGCAGCTTGACTCCAACGCTTGATATTCACCTTTGCGCCATCCTCGATGAATTTCTTGACGACGAGGCGCAACCCTTCAACCTGAATCGGTTGCAGATACTTGGCCAGCTCCTGCGCCGTTGCTTGCACCTGCTGAGCCATTTCCGGAGGCACCGGCGTGCTCGGGGCGGCCAGCATGACCGCCGCAAAAAGCATCACGGTGAGCTCTGCCTGCGTCGGGAAGAGCGAGCGAATGTAATACTCAGCCCGGTACGTCGCCAGGTGTTTGCCACAGATGAACGCCAACTCCTGCGGAGAGAAACCGCTCAATACTGACTGGCCGGCGACCGACGCAGGCGGCGTTGCCGCAACTGGCAGAATAGCTCCTGGGACATCGCTCCGCACATAAAGCTCGGGAATCTGAAGGGAGAGAACCTGTGCAGCCCATCCGAAAGTCTTGGCAAACGTCACCGTGGACGTTGCCGGATCCTGTCTGAATCGCTTATCCAGCACAGGAAGCTTTGCCTGGGCCTTCAGCTGCGCCACCTTTGCGCTCAGGGCTGCCGGCGCAATCAGCTCAAAAATACGGGAGATGTAGACGCTCCCATCCGCATGCATCAAGTGCTTGACCCAGAGCTCATTGCTGAGGCGGCCTTGCACCGCCAGCATGCCTTGGGGCCGATAATCGTCGAAGAACTGACGTTCTTCTCCCTCAGCCTTGCCCAAGAATGCCAGGGCCGCCGCCTGGCACCATGCTTGATCATAGGCTTGCTTGTGGAGATAAAGCCGATAGAGGTTGCGATACGTTTCCACGGAAAGCGCATTCTCGCTCAAAATAGTGCGCTGCTCCGTGATGGCCTCATCGTAGCGTTCACTCAATTCGTAAAGCTCACCCAAGATCTGGTGCACTACAGTTACACCGGGCTTCGTCTGGGCTGCCATACGGAAGGCGTCAATCGCTTGCTCGGTGGCCTGCATTCGGTCCCGATAAATCAGGCCCAGCTGATGCCAGAGTGTGTGCTCCAGCTCCGCATTACCCTTGCCGGCGATGCGATGCAGCATCTTACGGTAGGAACGCTCAAGCTGTTTCCAGTCCTTACCGGTTGTCAGGATCTTATTGATACGCTCAAACGCCTCAAGATACTCAGGATTCAGGTCCAAGCATTCATTGAACAGTTCAACGGCTCGGTCCGGATCGGCAATTTTATCGCGATAGATCTGGGCCTGCGTGTAGATGTAGCGCGCCTTCAGCTCCGGCTTCTGCTCGAGGTCCGCGATGGCGGCAATCGTATCCACCATCTTCTGCCATTCGCTCGACTGCTGGTAGAGTGCCAAAAGCTTGTGCAGAAGCACATGATTCTGGGGTTCCAGCTCCAAGGCCTCTTCGAAAGCTCCGATGGCCTTGATCGCGTTGTTGTCTTTTTCCCCCCAAATCTCGCCGATCTCAAGCAGGATCTTAAAGCGTTCAGCACCGTCGAAAGTGCTGTCGAGGATCTGGCGTTTGTAGGCCGCAACCTGCTTGAAGTCCCCAGCCTTCAAATAGGTATCGACCAGCGCTTCCAGCGTAGGTCGGTGCTCTGCGTTGAGCGCCAACGCTTTTTCAAAGTTATTAATCGCCTGCCGTGCCTGACCCTGTTCTTGCTTAATACACCCTAGCCGAAAGTAAACATCGGTTCTCTCATCAACATCATCTTCGCCGAGTGCGGTCAAAACCTTCTGATAATTGGTGAGCGCGCTCGGCCAATCCTGAAGCTCGTAGGCCATATCCGCGATCCCACGGATGCTCTCCTGATCGGTGAGGTCCAGCAGATTGGCAGCCTGGTAGGCTTTCAGGGCCTTTTCATGGTGCTTCTGGGCCGCGTGAATCTTACCGAGCAACTTGTTCAACGCGTGCTGCTCGCTCTTGTCGCGTTGCCTAGCCTTTCGTACCAAAAGCTCCGCGAGCGGCTCCGCGTCACTCCAGCGCTCCGTCTGACTGTACTCATGCACAAGAGGGAGCGCGGCGTCTTCGTTGTCCTCGTCGTACTTGAGAGCGAGCTCAAAGGCTTGCACCGCAAGTTCGTGTTCCGACAACATTTCTTCTCGAATCTTGCCAAGCTCAACGAGCAGCTTTGCGCGGGCGCGAGGCGACTCGGTGTTCTCCTGCTCTTGTTCTAGATAGCGGGTAGCACGATCCCAATCCGCCTCGTCCACTGCAATCGCGCGCAGTGCGCCGAGAGTTGGCAAGTGTCTGGGCTCAAGATCCAGCGCCATCTCGAAGCGATCACGAGCCCCGAGCCTATCGCCCAGCTTTTCCTCCATCGCACGACCAATGCGATAGTACATCTCGACACGCTGTTTTCCGTCTGTGGTGAGGTCGGCAACCCGCGCCATCGTTTCGATGGCACGCGCTGAATCATCCTGCTTCTCGTAGAGGCGACCCAGCGCTTCAAGCGCGGCCACGTTCGTGTCATCCAGCCCAACAATGTTTTGATAGGCATCTATCGCCAGCGATGGGTCATCCAGCTCATGCGCATAAACTTCAGCGATATGGCCATAGATCTGGACTTTCTTCTCAAGATCTGCGGCCTCGGTGATGTGGCGCTCGTAGGCGCTGATCAACTCGGCCCACTGCTTACGTCGACGATAACAGCGTTCGAGTGCCTCATAGGCTCGAGCTTCGGCTGGGAAAATTTCCAAGGCCTGCTCCAAGCGCTGAGCCGCTACATCGAATTTCAGGAACTGTTCTTCGTTGACGCGCGCGAGCTTCAGCAATGCGTCCACCCGTTCACGCTCACTCTCAACGACATCCAACTGCCGAGCCAGCACATCCACGAGCTCAGTCCAATTCTGCAAGGCATCCGAAATCCGCTCAAGTCCGCGCAGCGCGTGAATATTGCCTCTGTCCACTTCTAAGATCTCTCGGAAAACACTCGCGGCACGCTCCGAATCCCGGAGCGATGTCTCATAAAGCTCCGCCATGCGTAGCTTGTCGCGGACAATTGCCCGGGTCTCGGTGAGCGAACCCACCTTGGCAGCGAGGATCTGTACTAACTCGTGGTTATCACCGCGCTCACTGTACAGCCGCTCGAGCGCCTCAAGTGCGGGCAAATAATGTGGATCGACTTCCAGCGCCCGCTTGTAATACGGGATGCCCTGATCCACCTGACCCATGTGCTTCTCAAGTAGCTCACCGAGATCCACCAGAATGGCCTTGCGATCTTCGCTCGCCACGGCCACATCCAACGCACCCGTCAACATCTCCCCTACCTTTTGCCAATTGCCACTCATGCGATGGATGGCTGCCATCTGACGCATGACTTGGACATTGTTCGGATCCAGCGCCATGATCTGCTGGTAGTAGGGCTGCGCGTACTCAAAATGACCCAGATCTTCGCCGTACCACTTACCCAAACGTAGGCAGAGCCGAATCTTCTTTTTCGTTTCGGTCTGTTCCGGCAGCCACGCGTTGGCAGTGTTGATGAGTTCGCCCCAGCGACCGGTTGCCTGTGCCATACGCTCCAGATAACGAGCCGTCTCGTCGTCAGCGAAATCTTCGCCGAAAGCGTTAATCAGCGCATCGAAAGCTTGGTTGTTGTCGGCCAGCCGTGTTTCAAAAACATTCGCGATAGAGCGCAGAATCCGGCTTCGCTCTTTAGTGTCCTCGCGCGTTTCAAAACGATTCAGGTAAAGCTCTACCAGTGGCTCAAAGCGGCTCTTTGCCGTGTGCAAGCGCTCCAATTCGGAGAACGCAAGATCATGAGCCGGCTCAATTTCAAGCACCTTCTGGAAGGCCAGCGTTGCGCCGTCTTCACTACCCACCTGCGATTTCCAAAGCCCGGTCACTTCTAGGAGTTCCCGCACCTTCTCATCCGGGTCAGGCAGCGCCTCAGCCCGCTGCATCTTAACGTCAATGACGTTTTCCCACTCTTCGCCCTCGAGATACAGTTTTTCCAGCTGCGCCAGCGCCTCAAAATCGCCTGCGCCAACTGTTAACAGCTGCCGCCAAGCATCAGCGGCATCCATCGGCTGCTCCAGCTTGGCATAAAGCCGCCCAAGCTCTCGGTAAGCCTCACTGAGCTCGGTGGGCTCCAGCTGCGATGCTCCGCGATCAATGAACGAGTGCAGAGCACTCGTCAGCTCAGCAGGGTTCTGCCGATTCCGCCAGATCTCCACCAATGCTCTGAGTGCATTGACATTCGCATAGTCGATATCCAGCACACGCTGCCACGTTTCTAAGGCGTCCTCATCGCGCCCCAGCTGCTCAGAGAATAGCTGCGCCCGTCGGGTCAGGATCCCTACCCGTTCCTCGTCCGTCTCCGCGATGTCAAAATGCCGTTCAAGAACGTCCGTGAGTTCTGCCCACTGCCCCTGCTGTTGATAGAGACCACCGAGCGCCCAGAGTGCCTCGGGATCCTCACCGCGCAAATCGAGAACTCGCTTCCAGCCCTCGATAGCACCGGGAGTGTCACCCAGGCGCTCGGACGCCAACTTCGCAAGCTTCGCACGAATCTCCGCCTCCTGAACGTCGCCGACGGCGTTCTCCAGCTCTCGCTGGAAAACGCGATTGAGGTCCGACCACGCTTCGGTTTGCTCGTAAATCCGACCCAATGCGAGAGTCGCGTCTTCATTGGCTTTATCGATACCGTCGAAGATCATTCGATAGGCACGAATCGCATCTTCCAACCGTCCGAGCTGTTCTTCATACACGGCACCCAGGCGTCGGTACAAATCGACCTTCTCAAGCGTGTCCTCGGAGCCGACAGCTCGTTGTTCGAGTACGCCAGCCAACTCCGACCATTGCTCCACCGACGAATAGATACGATCGAGGTTGGCGAGTGCTTCTGCATCACCCGGCACCACCGTGACAACATAGCGATACGTTTCTTCAGCCTTCGCAACGTCAGCCAACTCCTCTTCAAATACTCGCGCCAAACGCTTGCCCACTGCAGACTGTACAGCCACTGGGACTTCGGGCAGCGCCAGCACGTCCGCGTAGGTATTTGCAAGCTGTTCCCAGCCACCATCCAGAAGCGCCGCGAGACGCTCACTCTCCTCGACTGTTCGTTCATCAAGCGCATTTTCCCTGAGTGCTCTCGCGTGAATGTTGAACGCCAACACCGGATCCATCAGGCGCTCTTCGGCGTCTTCCGCCATTCGATGGTACATCGCCAGGCGCGCATCGAGGTCACGAATGTGCGAAAGCTCAGCTTCACGGACGCGAATCAACTTCTCCCATTCGCCTGCCGACTGATAAAGCGGTTCTAGGATTTCGCCAATCTCAAGCTGTTTAACCCCCGACTCAAAAAGCGCCTCCAAAGCAGCCAAGGTGTCACTGTGCTCAGGTGCCGCGTTCAGAACCTCCTGGTAGGCCCGGATGGCTTGATCCAGGTCCAAAAGGCGGAGCTGGAAGGTCTGTCCAAGACGATACTTGAATTCCAGGATCTCGTCTGGGCTCTGCCCGATCTCCGCTTCACGAGCCAAGATTTCACTGAGCTCCTGCCACCGTTCCGTCTGGGTAAAGAGGCGATCGAGTGCTCTCACGGCGCTTTGATTCTCGGATTCTAGGTCGAGAACCTGGCGATACCTCTTGATGGCATTCTGAGTGTCTTCGAGCTGAACCTCGTAAACCTGAGCCACTCGCAATCCAAGCTCAATAAAGCGAGCAGGTTCGTTCTCGAGCAGTGCCAGCTCCCTGTCGTAAATCTGAGCTACACGCGGCCATTGACCTGTCATCGTCGCAAGCCGCTCCAATGCCGCCAATGAGTCTTCGTTTTGAGAATCTGTCCCCAGGGCTCGCGCGTAGGTTTCAAACGCTCGAGCAGGATCATTCAGATTCTCTTCAAATAGACGCGCAATCCGATGCAGCAGGTCAACACGCGCAAAGGCGTCGCCAGGCGCTTTTGCCTGGACCTCAAGCACGCTGATCAGCCAGTCAAACTGGCCCATCGCTTCGTAAACTGGCTCCAAGACAGCTGCCGCCGCAAGCGGTGCCTGCGTGCCATTCTTGACCCCTTCGAGCGCCCGCAAAGTGGGCTCGTGATCGACTTGGATGTTCAAGATCTCGCGGTACAGCTCGACCGCGCGTTCTACATCCGACAAATGCTTCTCGTAGAGTTCCGCGATCCGATACTGGAAACTCACTGCTTCATTGGGATCGCTCGTCAGATCCGCTTCGTGCGTCAAAACGCTGAGCAATTCCTGCCAATTCTCAGCCGTTTGATACAGAACATCCAAACGCCCGAGCGCAGTCACATCATCCGGGTCGAGTTCCAGCACTCGCTGGTACGTGTCGATAGCGCGGTTGACATCACTCAACTCTCGCTCATAGACGGCGCCCACTTGGTAGAAAATCAGCTTCTTTTCCTCTGAGTCTTCCAAAAGGTCTGCCTTCTTGGAGTACACACTGAGGAGTTCTTCCCAGCGGGAGAGCGACAAATAGAGATTGACGAGTGCGTCAATGCTTCGGACATCTTCAGCGTCAAGCTCCAGAATTTTGAGATAAACACCGATCGCGCTCTCACGCCGCTGGAGCGCATCTTCTTCAATCGCCGCCGCTTGGTAGAGCGCACCCTTCTGATCGACAACGTCTTCTAGAATGTCAGCTTTGCGCTGAAGGATGAGCGACATGTCTGCATAGCGTTCGCTTGACTGGAAGAGTGATTCCAGTGCCTCGGCTGCATGCAAACTGGTGGGCTCAATTTCAAGTACCTTGCGGTAAAGTTCAATCGCCCGTTCAACGTCCCCCACCTCTCCCTCGTAAACGCGGGCGGCGAAGGTGTAGAGCTGACCGGCAAGCTCGGGTTCGGTCTGCGACCCTGCAAGCCGTTCAAACACAACGGCTAGGTCCTTAAAGCGCCCGGTTGTACGGGCCAATCGGTCGAGCGCTTCCTGAGTACCCGCGTGTGAAGGATCACACCCAAGTGCACGAGCGTAGGTATCGAACGCCCCGCTCACATCATTGCCAGCGTCCTCCTGGAGCGTTGCGATCTGGTGCAGGAGCTCCACCTTGCGCGAGACGTCGTCGGTTCTGTCGACCTGAATTGCGTGTACCCGAATGAGCTTCTGAAAGTCCCCCTGGCTACGATAGAGCGGCTCCAAAATCTCAGCGATCAGCAGTGCATGCGCGTCTGTATTTCCGAGCCTCTCAAGGGCTTCAAGAGCTTGTCGATTCACAGCGTCGCGATCAAGAACCTGGCGATATCCCTCGATCGCAGCCTCAACCTCACCCATCTTGGCCTCACGCAACGCGGCGAGACGCAACATAAGCGAGAGCTGCCCGCTCTCCGTGTCCGCAAGACTCAGCTGCGTTTCCAGATTCTCTGCTAGCTCTACCCAGGCTTCCCGTCGCGTAAATAGACCATCCAACGCAGTGAGCGCCACTTGGCTCGTGGGGTCCAGAGACAAGACCTCACGGTAGGCAAGAATCGCCTCCTTCGGCTTACCCAGTTTCTCCTCATACACCTGGGCCATCTGAGCGTAGAGCGCTTCCCTCTCTGAACCATCTGCGAGCTCGATCCGGCGCCGGAACACGCCAATCAAGTCGTCCCAATGTTCCGTTCCCCGGTAGAGAGCATCCATGGCCTGCAAAGCCTCGGCATCACCTGGATCGATGCTGAAGACTTTTTCGTAGCTCGCTGCTGCGGCATCAACCCGACCTAAGCGCTGTTGGATAGCCGCGAGCCGAATCCAATAATCGCGCGCGAGGTCTGGATCCGACAACTCTGCCGCGATCGACGTGTAAATCTGAATGAGCTGATCGTACGCGTTGGCCTGTTCAGCAAGTTGCTCCAACTCAAGGCGCGACTCCGCCAAGGACGGATCTTCCTTAAGAGCCCGTGCTTGAGCCTGAAGCGCGCGCTCAACGTTGCCGAGCTGACCCGCAGCCGTAGCGCTAATCTTGCGCAGCAACTCGACGCGACGTGGCAATTCATCTGCCGTCTCCGACAAAATCTCAAGCGCGCTGATCAGCTTCTCCCAAGCTTCCTGGGCTTCGTAGATGTTCTCCAGGATGCTAGCGGCCTCCGCGCGCAGCACCTTGTGCACCAGCAGCCCCTCCAGCGCGAGCCGGGCACCTTCGTGATCCGGATCCAGAAACAGGATCTCGCGGTAGTTCTCCAGAGCACCAGCGTCATCCTTCAAATGAGTGCCCAGCGTGCGGGCCAGGCGGAACTTGAGATCAACGAGTTCTTCTGCACTCGAATCAAGCTCAATTCTGCGCCGCAACACATCGGCGTAGGCATCCCACTGCTCAGTTAACTGGTAAAGGCGATCAAGTGCCCCAAGTGCCGTGGTATCGGTGGGGTCATCCTCGAGTACGCTCTGATAGGTTTCGATCGCAGGAGCGGTAGCTTGCAGCTCACGCTCATGCAGCTCGGCAATTTCAAATAGGATCCGCTTGCGTGCATCCGGCTCATCAATCAAGCGTTGCTTCTGCGTGTACACGTCCAACAGCTCACTCCAACGCCGAGTCTGGCGATACAACTGTTCGAGAGCGCTCAAGGCACTTTCATTGGTCGGTTCCGCGTCGTAGACCGCACGATATTGCACGAGGGCGTCCTCGACGCGCTGAACTTCTTCGACCAACACACGACCTAGGCGGAGCCTGAGCGCGGCCGCAGCGTCCGCATCCCCATGCCCCTCGGCCCCCTCCACGGCTGACTCGTAGGCCTGAATGACATCATCCCAACGTGATGTGGCCTTGGCGATTCGTTCAAGATCGGCTTGGCTTTGGTCATCTGTCTGGGAGATCTCAAACGCAGCAAGATAACGTTCAAAGGCTTTGTCTTTGTCGTTGATTCGCGATTCATACAAGACCGCAACTTCACGCAACAGTGTGAGCCGGTCTTCCAGGTCGCTCACGTGCTCCAACCGGACCTCAATCGCACTCGCGAGGCCCTTAGGATTATTCGCGCTCACGTAGAGGGGGACTAGCCGTTCGGCCGCCTCCAGGTTGTTCGGCTCGAGGCTGAGCACCTTCTCGTAGGCGCGGGCAGCACGATCCGGCTTCCCCTTTTGGGTCATCCAGAGTTCGGCCACCTTCATCAGCATGCCTATCCTCTGCTCCGACGTTTCAGCCCGACTTTCATTCGTCTCGAGGACGCGAATGAATTCGTCCCACTTGCCACTTTCAGAGTAGAACACCTCAAGATCATCCCAGCGCCCTAACGTAACGTAGCGCTTCTTCAGCTGCTCCTGAGCCTTGCGATCGTCGGGCTGGAGTATCAAGAGAGTCCGATAAGCTTCAACGGCGCGGACGTCGTCCTTCAGGCGGTCGCCAGTAACCTGACCAAGCTTATTGAGGATTTCGACCTTTTCGGCTGTGTCATGGGTTAGCTCAGCCAAACGCTCCAAAACATCCGCAATCTTCTCGTAGTCTCGAGCACGCTCGTAGAGCTGAGCCAACGCGTCTAATGCCTGAACATCGTCGGGATTGTTATCCAGAACGATCGCCCAAAGGCCAATGCACACTTCAGGCTTTTTGACACGTTCTGTCGCCAGCAGCGCCACTTCCTTATAGGCCGCTGCGCGATCATGGGAACTGGTTAACTGTTCCGCCTCGCTCTGTCTCAGCGCAATCAGCTTCTCCCAATCACGCCGTTTTTCATACATCTCGCGCAGGTAACCGCTCGCCGCAACGTTGTGCGGTTCTAGCTCAAAAACTTTCTCGTACGCCTTCACCGCTTCGGCCTGATTGACGAATTTGTTTACGTAGAGGTCTGCGGCCTTCGTGTAGAGCTCCACCTTTTCAGTTGGATCAGCCACTGCGTCCGCGAGCGCGACCAGCGTTTTTACATACTCGTTGTAACGTTTCGCCTCTTCCTGCGCGGTTAACTGTGATCGCAACTTGCTGATCTGAGCTTCGCTCTGCTCCGAGGAAGACGCAGGACTCTTCGTCTCTTGTGCTGCCACGGGCGACCCAGAGCTTTCGAATGTTTCTGTCACAGCCTTGGTAGTCATTGGTTTCTCTTGGCGAGCATCGTTGGTTACCGCTCGGGCCATCTCTTCAGCGTGTGCAGGCTGAGGCGTCGGCGTTACCTCGGCGACTCGCTTCGCACTCGATTTCCCCGCATCCAGTTTTTCGCCGATTTGGGCCTCAAAAGCCAACAACGCGGGATGAGTGACGTCCAGCATGGTCAGGCGCTCAAAAAACCCCCTCGCCTTGATCAGATCGCCGACCTGCCGCCAGGCAAGCGTTCCACCTTCTGCGAGCAAGTAAGCAACCTTCCGGCCTTCCGTCGAACGATCACCCAACTCATCCGCCAGACGAATGACCCGCTGCCAGTCCCCTCCGCGAGCGCCGTAGCTTTCCTTCAAATACGCAAACGCAGCTTCCTGACTCGGGTCAAGACGCAGCGCTTCTTCAAACAATTCAGAACTCACTTCTGCGTTCTGGTGCCGAAGTGCCCAGCGGCTTGCAAAGCGGAATGTTGCCTCTGCTCTGGGTGCCTTATCCGCTATCGTTTCTAAGATTTCACGTTGAGCCTTCAGGATACTTTCGGTGCGACCTGCATCGACCAAGAAGCCCTCGTACAAAGTGCCCGCAACCACACTGGCCGGATCGGCGGCGTAGGCTTGCGCCAACATTCCCTCGCGCTCATCCGGCGCGAAACGCTGAGCTATTCGCGCTGCCCGAAGGAAGCTGGTTGCGCGCTTAGTCGCACTGGCTTCGCCATGCGCGGAACGGAGCAACGACGCGATGCGCTCCTGCCACTGGTCCGAGGCGAGCTGCACATCCTCCAGAAGTGCGCGAATTTCGCCAGCAGCGCCGCCCGCGTTTTGTAGGCCTTTGGCGTAGGCCTCGGCGGCTCGCTCATAACTCCCTTCGCCGGAAAGCACGTCCCCGAGCTCACGGTATAGTTCGCCGGTGCCTTTACCTTCTGGTGCACTCTTCAGCTGGAGCTCCAGAAGCTTTTGAACCATATTGAGCTTGCCGAGTTCCCAATAAATACTCCTTGCGGCAGCCAGCGCCTCAAGCAGCGCAGGATTCAACTTAAAAGCATCCTGGAAGTGCTTGAGAGCACGTACGCCGTGCAGAAACCGACCGTGCAAGACATGCCCAAGCCTCAGATGAAGCGCCGCCTGGTCCTCAGCCCGGTTCACTGCCGCCAGGGCAGCTTCCAATGCGTCAACCAGACCCTGCCAGTCGTTGTGAGATTCAAGTTCGTTCAGTCGCTGCTCTAGGTTCATGCTCCCTCAAGCGCTCAAAAGTGCACACCGAGTCGCACAATCGCGCTCGGGAAAAATTTGGAAAAGATACGAATAGCCACTCGCAATTTGGAGCAAGGTGGCGCGGCGATCAAAGCTCAAAAACCAACCATCAACCGGCTGTGGCCTAAGCCTCAAGTTTCAGCTCCCCAACTTCTGAATAATAGCGTTGG
>CAZSUA010000110.1:0-15615 GCA_964609655.1 uncultured Polyangiaceae bacterium
GCCCCGTTTCGCATTCGAGAAATTTGTTGGCTCCGACAATCGCCTGGGCACCCAGATGAAGAGCGTCGGCGAAGCGATGAGCATGGGCCGTACCTTCGCTGAAGCTTTTCAGAAAGCTGCGCGCTCACTCGAGACGGGCAAAGAAGGCTTTGTTAGCTTGCTGGATCGCTTGGATTACAGGTCGATCAAGACCGGGCCGATCGCGAACCGCGATGTGACCCTGGATGCCCCGCCACAAGCTGAAGCTCCCCGCGTGTTGCCTCCGCCGCTGGAGGATGAAATCCGAGTGGCGCTGGAACGTTTGATCGGCGTGCCCACGGCGGAGCGCCTGTTCTACGTAGGTGATGCTCTGCGCATCGGCGTTTCCGAGGAGCGCGTTGTGGCGATCACCGGGATCGACCCGTGGTTCGTCAACCAATTTCAGCGCCTGATCGACCAAGAGCGTGCCCTCACCGCGGCGCCCGCCCTTCAGTCGGAGTTGTTGCTGGACAGTAAGCGCCTGGGCTTCAGCGATGCTCAGATCGCGCGTCTACGCGGTGAGAAGGAAGCCGATGTGCGGGGCACGCGTGAGAAGTTTGGGATCTTTGCTGCCTACAATCGCGTGGATACTTGCGCCGCGGAGTTTGTGGCCCGCACACCCTACCTTTATTCCAGCTACGAGAGTGAGTCGGAAGCAGAGGTCACCGGCAAGAAGAAAGTTATCATCCTCGGTGGGGGACCCAATCGAATTGGGCAGGGGATAGAATTCGACTACTGCTGCTGCCACGCCGTGTATGCGCTGTCGGAGCTGGGCATTGAGACCATCATGGTTAACTGCAACCCTGAGACCGTATCGACCGATTACGACACCTCGGATCGGCTGTATTTTGAGCCGTTGACGCTTGAAGATGTGCTCTCAATTGCCCGCGAGGAAGCTCGAGCCGGCGAGCTTCTCGGAGTGATTGTCCAATTTGGTGGTCAAACGCCGCTCAAGCTCAGTGTCCCGCTTGAAGCTGCAGGGGTTAAGCTGTTGGGAACAACGGCGGATGCCATTGATCGGGCGGAAGATCGTAAGCGTTTCGACGAGCTGTTGACTAAGCTAGGCCTGTCTCGCCCACGTGCCGGTATTGCTCAGGGCTTAAAACAAGCCCGAGAGATCGCGTTGTCGATCGGGTATCCCGTGCTCGTGCGTCCTTCTTACGTGTTGGGTGGCCGAGCAATGATGGTGTGTTGGAGTGACTCCGAGCTAGATGCCTATGTTGGCCTAGCGCTCGAAGCTGCGCGCCAAGAGGGTGGCTCGGATAGCTTGCTGATCGATCAATTCTTGAAGAATGCGATTGAGGTGGATGTTGATTGTGTTTCCGACGGTAAGCGGGCAGTCATCGGCGGCGTCATGCAGCACATCGAAGAGGCTGGCGTGCACTCGGGTGATTCCACAAGCGTGCTGCCTCCGCATTCGCTGTCCCCCGAGGTTGTGGCAGAAATCGAAGCGAGCACACGCGCACTCGCGTTGGAGCTTGGCGTGGTGGGGCTCATGAACGTTCAATTCGCCGTCAAAGAGCACAAAGTCTACGTGATTGAGGTGAATCCTAGGGCTTCGCGCACAGTGCCGTTCGTATCGAAGGCGACCGGGAGGCCCTTGGCGAAGATTGCGGCGCAGGTCATGGTGGGTAGATCTCTCGATGAGCAAGGAATTTTTGATGAGCCTTTGCCGACGCATGTAGCGGTCAAGGAATCCGTTTTTCCTTTCGGTAAGTTCCCCGGAGTGGACACCATCCTCGGGCCGGAGATGCGCTCGACCGGTGAAGTAATGGGGATTGCCACTTCCTTCGCGCTTGCTTTTGGGAAATCACTGGCGGCTTCAGGTCAGACGCTCCCCAGCCGCGGGCGCGCATTCATCAGCGTTAAGAATGACGACAAGGCCGTAGCGTGCCATGTGGCGCGCAGGCTTCGCAATCTTGGGTTTCAGATCGTTGCAACCGCCGGTACGGCGGGGATCATGGAGCAGGCGCGGATCCCAGTTGAGCGCGTCAACAAGGTGCTGGACGGCTCTCCGCATATTGTGGATGCAATGCGCCAGGGGACCATCCAGCTCGTCATCAACACCACCGAAGGCGTGCAGGCAATCCGGGACAGCTACTCGCTACGCAGGAACGCACTGCTCTCTAACATTCCCTACTTCACGACGATGGCGGCGGGGGCTGCAGTGGCCGAATCGCTGGAAGTAGCAGCTCTTTTTCAGGGGGAACGAACGCAGGTGCGAAGTGTTCAAGAATGGCACGCACGCTCTCGGAACGCCGAACCAGAGCGCTCGACCACTTCGAGTGGCGCCGGCGAAACGGGCAGCAGTTGAAGTCTTTTTGGGGGTTGCCGGAGACGACGTGGCCCTCCATCGGCTTGGGAGTCTACAGCGACGACTCGCACCGTTCGGCGCACTGAGCTAGCCTGGGCCTGTGGCAAAGCGTTACCCGCTCGAGACGCTTTTGGCGCTCAAGCGTCGGGCGAAGGAGGCGCGGGTCAAAGAGCAGCGGCTGTTGATGGAAGAGCTGACCCGCCGTGAGGCGCAGGTAGAAACCGCCTTTCACAAGCTCGCGACGCTGCGCGCCGAGGCCGAAGAGCAACGAGCGGGCGAGGCGGCGCGGCTGCTCTCCGGCGTGGTTCGGATTCAGGACATGGCGCTCAATGCAGCGTTCGAAGCAGGAGTCGCCGTGCAGGCTGACGAGATTCGGACGGAGGCGGAGCGAGCTCAGGCAGGAGCCCAGGCGGCCTTGGCCGAGAGCGAACGTGCAGCACAAGCGCTGCTTCTCAGCCGAGCGGAAGAGTCGAGTGTGGAGACGCATCGCGAGCGCTGGAGCGGCGAGGCGAGAGCGCGAGTGCAGGAGTTGGCCGAGGAGGATGCATCCGACGTCGCGAACAACCTTCGAAGTCGAAGTCGAATGCGGTATGTACCATGAGAAAGCTGATCCTTCTCGCGGCGTTGTTGACTGTCGCAGCGGGTGCGGCGCTCGCGTGCCTCGTCGTCGATTCGGTGCGTTCGAAACCCGTGGGGGCGCCTCAAGCATTGCCGCCTTTCCGCACCAGCCCGATGGGTCGCACGTTGGCCGAAAGAAAACCGAGCCGGGTAAGCTTACAGCGATTTTCACCTTTTTTAGCTCGGCCTGAGCTCGCCACCGTTCGCGCGCAAGTCGAAGATTCAAGTTTCCAACAAGCGGCAAACGCTTTGGCCACGCAGGTTTCCGCGCTGCATCTTGGCCCAACCGACCAAGCGCGTGCGGCGTTCTTGTTGGGTCGCTTGTGGGAAAAGGCTGGCCAGCTGAAATTAGCGGAAGCCCAGTTTCGAGAGGCATCCGTGCCAGGCTTTCAGCTCAGCGGCTATGCACAGCTTTCGACAGCACGGGTGTTGATCGCGAACGATCACGCCAGGGAAGCACTGGCCGCACTTCCGGAGCCAATCTCAGGAGTGGCGCTCGCTGAGCAGCGTGCCCGCCTAAAAGCCAAAGTTGACGAAAAACTCGGCAACTACAGCGACTGTATCCGACAGCTTCGCGGCCTGACTGACATGCCGGCGCCGGATCCGGAACTCCTCGTGAGTCTCGCAGACGTGCTCTACTTAGCAGTGGGCAGCTCCAGCACTGGAATGCACGCGGGTGGAGCCGGTGGTGGCGAGGGCTCTCGGCCAGATGAGCTTGAGAAGCAGCTCCGAGCAGCGATCCAGGCGGCGCGTCAAGCGATCAGCTTGGCTCCAGACAACTCCAGAATAACCGCGCGAGCGGAGGCGGTCATTCAACAGGCGATCCGTCGTTTATCGGAGGCGCATGTGCCCGGCCCCGCCGAACCGTCCGTAGAAGAGCTGCACGCCGCACTTACCGTTTTGGTGCAGCGTCGATTGTTTGAGCCCGCGATCGAAGCGGCAGCCGAGCTTGCGAAGGTGTTGAAACCAGCAGCCCGTTTTGGGGAGCTGGGTTGTGACGTCAGCGTGCTCCAGGCCAAAGCTTTGGCCGGCACCAAGGACTTCAGCCGAGCGGCAGATCTGCTCGCCGATCCCGTGCGCTTCTGCCAAGGAAGTCGCGATTCGCGCGCAAAATTGCTGTATTTGGCTGCAAAGTATGCCGCAGCAGCGGGCCGCCACGCAGTGGCAGCGCGAACCTATGAACAACTCGAAAGCGAGACGCCCGAGAGCACCTTGGCGGATGATGCACGCCTGCGTGCTGCGCAGAGTTATCAGAAGCTGGGTTCGGATGCGCGCTTCGTCGAGCTCCTCAGCACCATCGTCGACGATTACCCGGAGGGGGACTTGATGCTGGATGGCGTTTTTGCGCTAGCGTTGAGTCGAATCGAGAAGAATGATTGGTCCGCTGCGGCCGCAACACTCGACCGAGTCCGCGAGCGGGCAAAGCTCCAAGATCGGGGGCGCAGCCAAGAATTTGCTGGTCGAGAACGTTACTTCAGCGCGCGTGCCTGGATTGAGACCGGCGAACTCGCACGCGGCCTCGCCGAGTACGAGGCCATCATCGATGATCTGCCGCTGTCCTACTACATGCTGCACGCGTACTCCCGTTTGCGAACTGCGGATGCGGCGCGCGCTGCTCGGGCGTTGGCACACGCGAGTGCGCGCGCCCAAACTCAACCCTTCTATTTTGAAGACCGGCCTGAGTATTCTTCGCCAGGCTTCTTGCGCGCTATGGAGTTGTTAGGGGTTGGGGAGGTGGAGTGGGCGAGGCGAGAACTTGCGGCGCTAGGTCTCGACCGCACGGATGCTTCGCCGGGGGCGCTTTGGGGCGTGGCCCTCCTTTATAATAAAGCGGGTGCGGCGGGCTTGGCAAACAACATTGCACGTGGGCTGCTCACGGACTGGCTGGAGCACTGGCCCGCAGGCGATTGGGAGCAGGCGTGGCAGCTGGCCTTCCCGACGCCCTTTGGGAACGTGGTAGAGCGTGAGGCGAAAAGGAGTGGTACTCCAGAATTTTTGACCTACGCCATCATGCGTGAGGAATCCGTCTTTGATCCGGAAGCCAAGAGCCCAGCCAATGCGTATGGTTTAATGCAACTGATTGTACCCACTGCCAAGATGGTTGCCGAGCCGCAAGGCTTGCCGTTTGGTGCGCAGGCCCTGCTGAAACCCGCGCTGAACATACGGCTGGGCACGGCGCTTTTGGCTAAACTGAACGCTGAATTCAGCGAAAATCCCCTGCTGGCGATCCCCAGCTACAATGCAGGCTCGTCGCGATCGCGCCAGTGGAAGGCGGCGAAACCTGGAGTTGACTTTGACGTCTGGGTCGAACTCATCCCATTTTACGAAACACGACGTTACACCAAGCGCGTGCTAGCGAGTCGGGCAACCTATGCTTGGCTGTATAAGAAATCGGTGGCTGAAGAAACACTGAGCTTGCCCCTGCGTTTGAACTAGGCGGGAGGGTCGTGCTTGAGGTAAGCTCGGGCATGGTTAGCGGAAACGGCGAAATGGCAAGGGGCGCGGCTCTGCCGAATTTTGAACTGCCCGATGCGGTCTCAGGCGAACTCGTGCGTTCCGACGCACACGAGCAAGAGCGCTCTGGGTTGGTGGTTGCCTTTCTCTGCAATCATTGCCCCTACGTGAAACACATTCGGCAAGAGTTTGCAGAATTCGCGCGTTGGTGTGCCAGCGTGGGCGTGGGCGTGGTTGCGATCAGTTCGAATGACGAGCAGACGCACCCCCAAGACGGGCCTAAGTTCATGGCGAAAGAGGCCGCCAGCGCAGGTTATGAATTTCCGTATCTGTTCGACGAAACTCAGGAGGTTGCCAAATCCTTTGGGGCGGCCTGCACTCCAGACCTGTACCTTTTTGATGCAGCTCACAAGCTTACGTATCACGGCCAATTCGATGCCAGTCGGCCCAATAGTGGCATCCCGGTTACCGGGAAAGACCTTCGTGAAGCCGTGTCGCTCATGCTCGCGAAGAAGCCTCCAATTGAGGAACAGCGTCCGAGTGTCGGGTGCAACATCAAGTGGCGCTCGGGCAACGCGCCCTCGTACGCTTGAGCGCTGTAGCAGCGAGCCTTTGCCGGTGAGCCTTTGCCGGTGAGCCTTTGCCGGGTGAGCCTGCGCCGCTCGTTGGGTGCTGTGCCGGTAGACTCGGTGCCGTTGGACGCTGCGCCGGTGAGTCAGGAGGGGTGGGTCCGTTAGCTATGTGGGCAGTCAGGTGAGTGACGCCGAAAATTCGCTGCCTGGAGCGTTGGCTCGGCGCGCGGCGAGGGCTTGCAGCAATAGTTCGGGCTCCGCTCCCACCAGGATCAGCTCGCGTTGCTCAGGTGAGACAAAACCCTCCGCTACGGAGTGATCGAAAACCGTCAGCAGCGGATCGAAAAAATGGGCAACATTGAGCAGCCCCACGGGCTTGTGGATGAAGCCAAGCTGCGCCCAGGTGATCACCTCAAGCAGCTCTTCCAGTGTGCCGTACCCACCCGGCAACGCCACAAACGCGTCGCTCCGTTCTGCCATCAGAGCTTTGCGCGCGTGCATATTCTCGACTACGCACAACTCACTCAGTCCGGTGTGCATGACCTCGCGGGTTGCTAGCGCCTTGGGCAACCACCCGTAACGCTTCCACCTGCATTGAGCGCGCCGTTGGCAACGCGGCCCATCAGGCCGATGCTGCCACCACCGTACACGAGGGCGCAACCGCGTTGGGCAATGAGGGCTCCGAGCTTTTCAGCGGCGTTACCATACGCGGGGTTACGACCCGACCGTGCCCCTCCAAATACGCAGACCGCTTTCATTTCCGAGTGTCCAAGGCTTAGCATGCGTGAGCCGAATGTTGCGCCCGCTCTTTACTTGGATTGGCCTCTTGTTGGGGGCGGTGGTTGTTTTGGCGACCGTTGGCAGACCAGCAGAAGCCGACTCCGGTGTGTTTCATGTGGTGGATCTTCACGTCGACCTTCCTTACCAGTTTGTCTACGAAGGGCGGGCGTTCAACGAGGGCTCGGGACAATTCTCGTTGGATAAGCTGACGCGCGGTGGAGTGGAGGGAGTTGTTTTGCCGCTATTTGTGCCTCAGCGCGTGCACCCAACAGGGCGACAATTGTCCGATTTTGAGCTGAGCTATGCGCGCGTTTTTGAGCAATTGATCCAGCATGCCGTGTTCTTGCCGCCGGGCTGTTACGCGCGTCCGGGGCGAGTGAAAACGTGGTTTTCGTTTGAGGGCGTGGGCCCACTTGGCCCCGAGGACGTCGCCAAGTGGGCGCTCAGGGGCGTGCGAATTTTTGGACTAGCGCACAATGAGAATAACGCACTCATGAGTTCTGCGGCGGTGCCGCACGATTTTGGCATCACTCAGCGCGGTCGGGCCGTGATGCGTGAAATTTCTAAAGTTGGCGGGCTGATCGACGTTTCTCACGCATCGGATGAAGCGATCGAAGAAGCGACCCAGTACGCGGCAGAAATTGGCGCGGTGGTGATAGCCACGCATTCTAACGCGCGGGTTCTTGCCAAGCATTCGCGAAATCTGACGGACGAGCTGATGCGTAAGATTGCCAAGACGGGTGGCGTGGTAGGCATGAATTTCCATCAGGCCTTCGTGGTTCGCGGCAGACCCGCCACACTCGATGATGTGGTGGCCCAAGTGAAGTACACGGTCGGTGTGGTTGGGGAACGCCACGTGGCGCTTGGTTCGGATTTCGAAGGCGATATTCGCCCCGTGGTTGGGTTAACCGACGCCGCCAGCTATCCGCATCTGGCGCAGGCGCTAATCAAGGCTGGACTCAGCGAAGCGAGCGTTCGCGACATTTTTAGCAAAAATGCGCTGCGTTTGCTGTGCGGTGAGGGATTTTGAACTTTCGGCGTGCCGGTTAGAAATGCTAGGAAGATACGCTTACCATGACTCCTCAGCAAACACAGTTTCTGGACGCTTTTCCGATTTGGCTCAAACGTCTACCCGAGGATGTGCGAGGCCTGGCTGCCGCACTGACTGAAGTGGGTCCTGACTCTCCAGCGGCAGGCACCCTAGCGGGAGCTTTGAACTACCTGTTTCGCTCGCTCGATCTGATCCCGGATGGGATTGAGGATCTTGGCTTCGTTGATGATGCCTTTGTGCTGCGTGTTGCCGTCGCTAGCCTCCCGCAGGAGCTCAAAGGCAAAAGTGACATGCTCGCGAAGCTGAGCGAAGAATCGCAGCTGATCCGTGAATTCTTGGGAGAGGATTATTCGCGGCTCGAGGCCTACGTTTCGGGAGTGAATACGGTGACGGTGCGTGGGCGAAGCGTTGACGCGATTGTCGCGGAGGCTCTGGTGCGTGAAGAGTTTCTGACTGAACTCAAGAGTTGGGCGGACTCGTTCGAGCCGCCCAGCTTCGCCCGCGATGTCCGCAATTTGACGAAGTTGAGCTCGTTCCTGCACACCCGGTTGTCGAAGTTCGGCTGAGCTGAGCTGGGCTGGGCTGAACTCGGCTGAGCTGAACCAGGCTGAGCGGAACTCGGCTAAGCTGAACCAGGCTGAGCTTAACCGCCGTTGGCTGAACTCTTACGGGGGGCGGGGGGCTGCGCGGACAGTTCCATCAGCTGCGCCATCAGATCACGACATTCGGGCTTACCATTCAAATGCGTGGTGAGCGTGGTGGAAGCGTCGTGAAAATCCTTCTCCAAGGTGAGTCCTTCGCGAGTTTTCGTGGCCACTTTCTCGCGGCCGAGTGCGAGATCTTCTTCGAGAGCTTCGGCGTAGCGCGCCAATTGCACGCGGAGATCCTCGATCTGTCGCCTTAAATCACGAGCTACCTTCTCGCGGCCTTCTCGGCGCTGTCTCCGGGTTAACAGCCATTGCTTCCGAGCCTCGATCAAGGCAGCGGCGGCGCCTGCTTGCTCATAGATTGCTCGGGTTCCCGTGCCTGCTCGCTCGGCTTGATTGGCCTCGGCGAGCTTCAACTTGCCTGCTTGCTCGGCGGCATCCGCCTCAAGCTGCGCTTGATTCTCCTCTTCTTGGTACGCAGCGGCCTCGCGGAGCGAGCGCGATTCCTCCTGCGCGAGCTCTTCTACTTTGCGGCCTATTTCAGCGCGGAGCGCGCGCCCTCGTCTTTCAAGCGCCTCAAGCTTCCGAGTGTGACTGGCCAGCGCGCCCTCAAGACCGTTCGCTTTGGCAGCGACATCCCAAAGCTGGCTGAGCGCAGAACCTACCTCGGGCGGAATGCTGCCCGAAGGATGAGCGCGTGACACCATGCGTGCAAAAAAACCGGCTCGGGTTGCCCACTGGGTAACGTCGGCTGAGCGTGAGGGCGGGGGCGGAGGAGGAATGGCGTGCGCTTCCGTGCCCTCTTTTTCCCAGGAAGTGGTGTTCGGTAGCGAGCGTTGCAGGGCCTTCAGCTCTTCGAGCAAATGATGACCGTCGCGGTAGCGCTTGCGTGATTCCTTCTCGAGCAACCGCAAGATGATGCGTTCAGCATCCGGGTGGCAATCCTTGCGGAGACTGGAAGGCTTGGGGGCGGGCGCCGTGCGCTGCATTTCCAAGAGGGTGTCCCTGTCAGCTGCACGAAACGGCAGCTGACCGGTGAGCATCTCGAAGAAAAGGATGCCGAGTGCGTAGAGATCGGAGTGCGGCCCCGCTTGTTCACCACGGGCCTGCTCCGGAGACATGTACTCAGGAGTTCCAAAGACGGCGCCCTTGGGTGCAAGCCTCGGATCGTGGGCCAACGCGGCCAATCCGAAGTCCAGAATTTTTACGAAATCTTTCCGGCCACCGCGTGCGGTGAGCAGAATATTGTCGCTCTTGAGATCGCGATGAACTACGCCTAAATCGTGCGCACGCGAAAGCGCCGCACCCATTTGCTCAAGGATATCAACGGCGCGCTGAATCGGCATTTGCCCGCGGCCAATCTCCGTCGAAAGCGCCGTGCCCACCAGGTATTCCATGACCAAGTAGAGTTCGCCGTCGTCGGTTTCACCGATATCGTGAATGTCGATGATGTGCGCGTGGTCCACACGGTTGGCAGCGCGTGCTTCACGGAGCATCCACGCGCGCAGGTGCGTTTCGCCGCGGAGATCGGGGCGAATCAGCTTGACGGCCACGACTCGGTCGATGAGCACGTGTCGGGCGCGATAGACGATGCCCATGCCGCCCTCGCCGATCCGAGCTTCAAGTCGGTAGCGGCCGGCAATGACTTTGCCCAATGCTGGATCATCGCTGGCTTTGGTGCGGGTGGGTCGGGGTGCGAGTTGTGCCATGCGGTTCAATAGTGGGGGATGGGAGCTACAACGCGAGTGATAACACTCAGATTCAGTATGTTACGGCAGGTATTCTTGTGAACAAAGGGGGCCAACGCGTGAACCTGCGCGTGCCGAGCTTTATCAAGCGGAGATCGCGGCACACCCGCGCACACGTGACGCACACCTTCGGCCGTTCGGATGGCAGTCCGAACGCGGAAACGCCGGTTATCGAAGCTTCAGAAAATCCAGTTTAGGACGGGAAGATTCCACTGAGTTTGTTGAGCCACACCAAACTGAGCCAGCTCAGTTCGAGTAAAGACAGGTGAGAACTCAATTGCGGGAATGCTCAACGTCACCTGATCTCCAACGCCCAGCAGCGCGGGCGGGAGAGTTGCGGTCGCGACGCGCCGCTCAAGCCGGCGGGAAACAGTGCGCGCGGGCTTCTTTTCCAACTGCGCATGCGGCGGCTCCGCGACGGGCTCGTCAGCGGGCCCACGATCCTGCAAGTCACTTGTCGGCGGCTCATAGGCGCGCGCATTGAGCACGAAGACCGTGGTTGGGATGGCTAACGCCAAACCGCCAACAAACACGAACATGTTCACCTTGGCGCTTGCGGATTGTTCAAGAAAATAGCCACCCACACCGCCGCCAACCATTCCCGCCGCGCCTCCAACGAGATAAGCCCAGCCAGGCTTCACGTCAGCCGCCGCCTCCACTACGAGCACGAGTTCACCGCCCAAAAGTGCGCCGCCCGTGATACCCTTGCCAGTCGGGGACGCTTCGGCGACGCCAGTTGCCGAGGCAGAGTGCGGGAGGACAGTTGAAGCCAGCAAGCTCAACACTGCCAGAAAGGGGGCTCTTCTCATGGGATCTCCAAAGGCTCTGCTGCCAGGCAGCAGTTATAGCCCTTGAGCATATCATCTGGCCTTCGCGTGGGAAGGGCCGAGGCCACCATCGAGCCTGAACAGGCGATTCGGCTGTTTGGTCGGATCGGTTGGAGCAGGCGGCTACGCCCGTCCTGGCGCGACGCTGGTCCAGGTAAGCGATAGACTCGGGGGATGCGGCCCATCGTGCGCGCGGCACTGTCGATCTTCGCGAGCAGTCTGATGGTGGGTGTAGTCTGCGCGGGATTGCTTGTAGCTCGGCTCATGCCGTGGTGGGCGAGCGTGCCGGCCGGAGTGCTGTGGCCTCTGATGCGGGCGCTGCTTTTTCACGCGTTTGAGTGGACAACCTTGCTGGCCGTGCCGCTCGGGATCGGTTGGTTTAGTGCCACCGAGGGCACCCGACACTGGATGCTCCTGGGAGCCTTTTTGGTCGTAATTGGATCGCTTCAGGCAGTGATCCTAACGCGCAGCTACGAAGAATCCGAGGCGCCAGGTCGGTTGGTGCAGCGGCTCGTGGAGAAAAGCCAGCAAAGCTGTTTTCAGACCGCGGGGCGCGAAGTGGCCATCCCGATTGTCGGGCTTACGTGGAATTGCCGGGGTGCCGTCCCGAAAATTCAGGGCAAGCTTCCCGCGTTGGGGGCAGCGTTCAGTGCTCGCAACCTTGAAGCGAGCGACGACCTGCGCGGGTTCAAGTTCACGGAGCTGCGGCTTTTGGTCAAGAGCAAGGGCTTTCCTGAAAGCTCACTGAGCGTCCGTGAAGCTTCTGTCTCGGGACTTCCTTCCTGGGGTCGACCCACAACGAATCAGTTCGGCGGTCGCGTTCCGTTTGTGATTCTTTCTACTTGGGCGCTCGTGTGGATTTCAGTGCGGCTTGCGTCGCGCTGGGGGCGAGACCGGCGCTTGATCGGGGGTGTTTTAGGTTTAGGCCCCGCTCTGATTATGGTGTTAATCTACATTTATCTAGATCAGCACAATAGTGCGGGCTGGTGCTATTGGCTCTTGCCTTTGGCACTTGCGGCAGGTTCTGAGGCCGCCCCCGTGCTTCTTGCACGGATAGCTCTCCAGATTAACGTTGCGAAAGCGACCAGCCAGAAGTGAGCCAGCCGGCAATGAAACACAAGCCTCCCAACGGCGTGATCATGCCGAGCGCCCGATTGCCCGTGATGGCGAGCAGATACAACGAACCAGAGAAGAGCACAATTCCAGCCAAAAATAGCGAAGCTGGCAGGGTGATCGGCGTGCCTGTCGCTCGCGAATAAAGCGCGACAGCGAACAGCACGATGGCGTGGACCAGGTGATACTGGGTGGCAGTGCCGTAGACGGCCAGCATGTCTGCCGACAGGCGGGACTTCAGCGCGTGCGCTCCAAACGCGCCAAAAGCCACAGCCAAAGCGCCAAACACGCACGAAACCCAGAGCCAACGCATTCCGCAGGCATAGCCACGCCTGTCTTCGGAGGCAACACGCTGCTCCAGAAGCCCGACTCCGGCGGCGTTTGCCAGTGGAGCGGGAATGTGGCCTGTCTAAGTGGTGATCGGGCGCCGCGTTGTTAACACTAATCCCACTCCGCTCAGGATCGCGGCCCCTGAAATGACCAAGCGCAGGCTCAGCGTTTCACCAAGAAATATCCCGGCACTGAGCGCCGCAATCACGGGCACGCAGAGCTGGGCGACGGCTGCGTGCGTGACGGCCAGGCGTGGCAGGGCGCAGTACCAAATCGCATAACCGAGACCGGACGCGATAGCACCCGACACGAGTGCCAGGAGGATCCCTCGCGGGCTTGGCGCTGCCGAAACCGGCAAGGCCAGAAGCAAGAGGATTGCGAGGGGGCAGCTCCACAGAAAGCTTCGTGCATTGGCCTCGAGGGGATTGGGCGTCTTCCTGCCGGCGAGCGAATACACGCCCCAGGCCACGCCAGCGATACTCATCAGCAAGAGTCCGAGCGGATCGGGTTGGCTTGTGGAGGGCAGGGTGAGTACCAAAAGGCCAAAACCTGCGAGTGCGAGGCCTAGCCAAGCGAGGCGAGTAGGTCGATCGCCACAGACAATTCCATAGCCAATCATCGTGAGCTGCACGACGCCGAACAGCACCAGCGCGCCGCTCGCAGCACCAATCCGGAGGTACGCGAAGGAGAAAGGGGCTGCGTAGGCGAACAGGGTGAGAGGCCCGAGCGCACCCCGCGCCCGTAAAGCCGAAAAGTTCCCCGATTTTGCCCGGATCAGACAGCCCAGCGTGAAAGCGCCCGCGACCAGGCGAATTGCAGTGAAGCTTGCCGCATCGATCTCCTTCGCGCCCAGCGCAAGCCGAGTCAAAAGGGAGTTAGCCGCGAAGGCAATCAGTGCCGTGACGGTTAGCCCAACGGTCTTACCGTCAACGGAAATGTGCGACTCCGAACTCACCTCGGGTACTTGGAAAACCAAGCCTGGAGGGCCGGATAACCTGCAACGGCTTCGCTGAGCTTCGAGAGCTTCGCGTAAGCCGCAAGTGTGTTCGCGGGGATGTGATCGAGCGCACCACCGCTCAGCCATTTCACGACCACAAATAGCTTGATATCCGCGATGCTCAGGCTCTCGCCACTGAAGAACGGCCCTTTAATTTGCGCTTCCACGCCGCGCGCCCACGCGCTCAGGGGACCTTCAACCAGTTCAGTTCGGCGCCGGACGAGCTCCTCCGGGTCTTTGATGCCGAAGGTGCGTCCTACTTGTGCTCTCAGATCTTCGCAGGCGGAGAGCATCGACTCTTGGCGGGCAGCTTCCCAAGCATCATTCGGCAAGAGCCCATATTGGCGCCCTACATACGTCAGGATAGCGTTGCCTTCTGAGAGCGCGGGTTTCCCTTCGAGCGTGAGCATCGGCATGTGCCCGAAGGGCGTTTGAGGCTTCAACGCAGGCCAGTCCTCGCGCTTCACGCGATGATCTTCGAAGTCAGCACCCGCTGCAACGAACGCCAAACGGCACTCTTCGCCACGACTGGTTGGGGCATCAAAATAGCTCAGCTTGGGTTTGGACATGGCGCTCATCATCGGCGGGCGCGGACAAAAGGAAAGCGCCTTGGCAGCCAGGGGCCTCGTCCTCAGTGATTCTAGCCCGATGAAGCAGCCCCCGCTCCAGCCGGAACCTTCCAACGCACGTAAGTTCTGGCACCCCCCCGGGGGCTGAGCTAGCTTCGCGCCGGTTTGACCACAAGCTCCGTACTTCCAAGCACCTTAGACAACGCGCTGCCTTCACCGAAGAACGGGGATCTAGCGCGCCATCTGATCACGCTCACCAAACCCGCCATCACGCGGATGGTGTTGATCACCATGCTGTGCGGTGCCTTGGCAAGCCCGGACCATGTGCAGTCTTGGTCGGTTCTGGCCTTGGCGATGCTCGGGACGGTCATGGTCGTGGGGGGAGCCAACGCCCTCAATATGTACTTGGAGCGGGAGAGCGATAAACGCATGAAGCGCACGCGCACCCGCCCGCTGCCTTCGGGCCAGCTTGCTCCAAGAATTGCGCTCGCTTTCGGTCTGGCGCTCGGCTTCACGGGCACATTGCTCTTAGCGTTGGCAGTTAATCTAATAACTGCAGGCCTGGCGCTGTTTGCACTCGTCAGCTACGTCTGGGTGTACACGCCGCTGAAGCGCGTTTCGCCGTGGGCGCTGCATGCGGGGGCGGTACCGGGCGCGATTCCACCTGTGCTCGGTTACACGTCCGTGACGGGACGCTTGGACGCTGCAGCTGGGGCGCTCTTCCTGATCCTCTTCTTGTGGCAGATCCCCCATTTTCTTGCGATCTCGATTTTCCGACAGTCAGAGTACGAGGCCGCCGGGATCCGGGTGTTGCCGGCGGTGAAGGGCTTGAACCACACGCTGTACGCAGTGGTTGGGTACTCACTATTATTGGTGGTGGGAAGCCTCGCGCCGTTGGCTGTTGGGTTGGCGGGGCCTGTGTACGCCGTGGTTGCGCTCACCTCAGGCAATGTTTTTCTGATTTGGGCCTTGATTGGCCTGCGCGCAGCGTCGCCGATCGCCTGGGCGAGGTCTTTGTTTTTTGCTTCGATGCCTTACTTGATCGCGCTTTACGCCACGATTGTTGCCGTAAACATTTAGGAGCGGCGGGTGCCTGAGGGCGCTCTGGGACCGACGGCTAGAACAACGGGACCCTGCGCGGCCAGGGTGAGCGGCAAGAGAAATGCGGCGAGCAGAAGCTGCAAGGCCAGCAACGGCACGTCGCCTGAGCCCCGAGCGAGTAGGGTGAGTGAAATGGCCGCTGCGAGCGGTAGGCGTGCCGGCTGGGTGAAAAGGAGCGCGGCTGAAACGGGTAAGACTAATGCGGTCAGAAATCTGGAGAGGCGACCATCCGCCCACGGCGTGAAACTGGTCTGCAAATTATCCAGCGATCGTTGCACCACGACCTGAAAAAATCCAGACGAAGCATGGCGTGCGGCCTCGGCTGCGAGGAAGAAAGCGAGACCGCCCCCCAGACCGCCCAATAGCAACAATGCGTGTCTGGGCTGGCTCCCCGGATCCAGCGTCATCCCCGCAGCGAGAAGTATCGCAAAAAAACACAGAAGCTCAAGCACTGCCAGCACGGGTGAGGGCTGCCC
>CAZSUA010000111.1:0-15541 GCA_964609655.1 uncultured Polyangiaceae bacterium
GAGATACGGGCCGGGAGCGGGCCGGGAGCGGGGCTGAGATACGGGCCGGAAGGGGTAAGCCCGGAAGGCCTGATGTCGCTTTTCGTCCGCGCACACTCGCCCAGCGCGGAGTCGGGCACGAGCGCGTATCCTCGTCCGACCTGACGGAGGACCCCCACGTGAATGATCGACCGAAAAGCAGCTTCATGGTCTCGCTCTCGATTGGAGAGATCGACGAAGACATTTTGTTCCCTTTCCCCCAAATGGATGACAAGGAACGCGAAACTCTGCAGACAGTGCTCGAGTCCATCGATTCACTGTTGAAACCCAAGGCTAAGGAATTCGCAGACTGGGATCGCGAGGCGCACCTGCCCGAGGAATTCCTCGAAGAGCTTCGACAGTTTGGTTTGTTTGGTTTGGTGATACCTGAAGAAGGCGGTGGGGTCGGCTTCGGAAGCACCGCCTACTCACGCACCTTGCAGCAGATCTCAAAGTACGACGCCTCGGTGGCAGTGACGGTTGGAGCACACAGCTCAATTGGGATGCGCGGGCTGTTACTGTTCGGCAACCCTGAGCAACGTGCCAGGTATTACCCGAAGCTGGCGTCCGGCGAGATGATAGCCGCGTTCTGCCTCACTGAGCCCACCTCTGGTTCGGATGCCGCCTCGATTCGCACACGCGCCGAAAAAGTCGGCGATGACTACGTGCTGAACGGGGAAAAGATCTGGATCACCAACGGTGGAATTGCCGATTTTTTCACTGTTTTCGCTAAGACAGGCGCAGCCGACGAACGCAAGAACCTGAGCGCCTTCCTCGTGACGCGAGACATGCCGGGCGTCACCACCGGGCCGCACGAAAACAAGATGGGCCTGCGCGCGAGCTCGACCACCACCGTACATTTCGAAAATGTTCGGATCCCTAAAGCCAACCTGCTCGGTGAAGAGGGCAAAGGCTTCAAGGTGGCGATGAACATTCTGAACAGCGGACGCACCGGCCTGGGCGGTGGGTCCGTGGGCGGCATGAAACGCTTGATTGCCCTAGCTACCAAACAGGCGACTGAGCGTGTGCAGTTTGGCAAACCGATCAGTGAATATGGCTTGATCAAGCAAAAGGTCGGGCAAATGGTGATCGACTGTTATGCCACTGAATCGGTGGTATCGATGGTCGCCGGCCTCGTCGATCATAAGGTTGAGGACTATGCGATTGAGGCTGCCATCAGCAAAGTTCTGGCCAGCGAATGCCTGTGGCGGAGTGCCGACGAAGCCCTCCAAATTGCTGCGGGCAATGGTTACATGTGCGAATTCCCGTATGAACGCCTGGTGCGGGATTGTCGAATCAATCGCATTTTTGAGGGTACGAACGAGATCCTCCGGCTCTTCATCGCGCTTTCCGCGATGGACGATGTGGGTGCCGAGTTGAAGGAGCTCTCGCGCTCGCTCAAAGGGGTCTTCGATGATCCGATTAAGGGCTTCGGTGTGGTGCGCGATTACGCGATTCGACGTGCCGCGCTCGCCACCGGTGTGCCCCGCGAGAAGAGCCGGCTCACCAAAGTACACCCCTCACTAAAGGCTCAGGCTGCCATCTTCGAAGACAAGACTCGGGATCTAGCCACGGCTGCCGATCGCTTGCTGCGCCGCCATGGCAAGCTCATCATCGAGAAGCAGTTCGCCACGCGCCGCCTGGCGGACATTATGATCGATCTGTTCGCGCTTGGCTGCGTTCTCAGTCGGGTTACCTCGCGCATCACCTCCGAAGGTGAAAGCGTCGTGAGCCGCGAGATTGATATTGCTAAAGCCTTCGCTGGGCAGGCCCAACGGCGCATCGATGTGAATCTTATCGAGATCGACAAGAACGAAGACGAGCTCGTGAAGAGCTTGGCGGATTTTGCTTTCGAGCGCGAGGGTTACGCCTGGGATACGATCTGAGCGGCCCCTCAAAATCGAGTAAAAATGCCGAGCCTAAGGCAGGGCCCACTGCGCGAGAGCTCTCCCAGATCCGAGGTCAGCACGCTGATGCGTTGACCATCCGTGACGGCCCGATCCAGCTTGAGCTTCAAAGCGGGAGCCACTTGGTAGCCCGCCTCGAGCGTGAACCCTAACGCCAGACTCTCACCCGGAGGTGCACTCTCAGCATCGGGCGTGCGTACCACAAGCCCGGCCCCCAGCTGGAACTCGGGAGCTTTATCTTCCGTTGAATACTGATTGAACCCAACCCCCGAAGACTCGAGGTCCACCCGTGTCCACGCGACGCCGCCTTGCAGACGACCAAAGCTTTCGAGCCAGGACGCTAAGGGATAGCGGGCACGGAACGCACCGAAGAAGTGATCAGCCACCAGTTCTTTTTTTGAGAACTGGGGAGAATTCGGCCCACCCGAGGCCGACTCACGCGACCAACCCAACTCGGGAGCGACCACCCAACCGCCATCAAAGCTCAGCAGATCGTAGCCAGCGCTGACACCCAGCCGCACATTAACGTCGCTTGAATCGAACAGCTGATAGCGGTCGTCCAGGTTCCAAACTGTATTGACGTCGAGAGAAGTTCGAACGGCACCTTTAAACACTGAAATCATGCGTGGGCCCTTCGGCTTAGCGGGCGCGTCAGTGTCTAAGCCTTTGCTGGAAGCCTCATTCAACGCGATCACCCGCGGGGCACTCAACGGATGCGGCTGCGCGCCTTTCGGCTTCCCCCCGCTGGGAGCTAGCTCGACCTGGGAATCGTACGCCGGCGCAGGACTTGCCACTGAAGCAGAAACAGCTGGCGGAGCCTCGGCCGCAGGTGCCTCTTCGGTGAGGGCCGCCGGCGGCTCAGTAGGGGTTTGAGTTTGGGCGTGGGCGCCTGCACTGAACGCAATGATCGCAAAAAACAACGCTTTGCTGGCTTCAAGTTTCATGATCATATTTTCCACTCATTCCCCTAAAAGGAAGCCTTCAAGTGTTACCGCCTGAGTCAGGTCTCGAAGATCGGTTGCCTTGAGCACTGTCGCTCTGCCGAGTGAACTGTCGTGCGTCACCAAAACGCGCTGTTGAGCAGCCTGGGTGAAGAGCAGAAGATCAGTGACGGGATAATCCAATCGCACCTCCTTGGGCTGGATCTTATTGGGATCAGAAAGGTCGATGAAACCAACCTTATTCTGGTAGCTCGGTGCAACCCAAACACCATTCAAGGACGCATCCGGCGTTCCGCCCTTGAGATCTACCTGCGAAGAAACAGCATTCACCGTGCGCTTTTCGAGGTCCACAATGCTCGCACCCAGCAACCCCGCATGCCGCAGCATGACCTGATTGGAAGCTGAAGCGGCTCCCACATTCGGCTTTAACGGAATCACTTCAAGATACGAGTTGAGCTTAAGGCGCTCAGCGTTGCGCTGCTTTCTGTCCTCGATCTGCGACAGGTCCAGGAACACAACATCCGAACTCCCTAGGCTGTAGAGCAGAGCGCGGGTTTCCCGGGTATCCACCTGTGGCGAACGACCCTCAAACAAGAGGATCTTGGTAGCTGGAGAGGGCAAAGGAATACTCGTGACGCGGTTGGAATCAGCATCGATCACCAGCGCATTGGCTCCCGCCGCCACTAGCAAACGCCGCTCGGGCGCATTCCCATAGAGCGCGATGTCCTTCAGCTGGCCTCCCCCACCGAGCTGGTTCAAAGAGGGCACGAAATCATTCTTATTCGGCTCATTCTGGACATCGCGCGGAGCTATCTGGATCACGTAAATATCCGGCGAAGCAGAGCCTCGCAGATACACCTTATTCTCTTGGGTATCGAAGAGAACTTGTTCCAAATTGATGCTCGGCGCGTCCACACTCGACGCCGCTAGCTCAATCGTGAACTCGGGGCGATCCAGATGTTTGAGATCGAGCAGCGCGACGACCTGCTTGAAGAGCACCACGGCCAGCTGACGCTCCTCCCCGTTGATCGTCAGGGGCGGCGAAAACACGATACTTTCCGGCGGCTCCCCTAAACCACGAATCGTTCGATCCACCGGATTGGTGAGCTCATCTGCCTCTGACGCTTCAGTTTGCGCTTTTGGCGGCTGAGTCAAGTCGATGATCGCCACCTCATTCCGATTGAAGAGCAAGCGATTCGCCACGTTCGCCTGACTGAACTTCACCACGAGGTAACGCCCGTCGGGCGACTGCACCATCGAATCAAACGCGGCAGCCAACTTGTAGATCCGCTGTTCGCCCCTCTTATTGAGAGCCGTGACACTGGGCACGCTCTCGGTGGCGTCCAAATCTCCAGCAGAGAGTATCAACACTTCATCTGGATCGGCTGCAGGATCCAAGCTCAAACGACGCTGGGCCAAAATCGGAGCCTTTGGGAGCCGCACTTGGTTGGTGTGCGGCGTCAGATTTCCGGACACATCAAGCAAGAAGGCGCGATCATTCTCCCGATCAATGAAGACCGCGTGGTCCATGAGCGCAAGCGGCGGCAGAAAGCTGCTCGGATTTTCTTTAGCGCCGGAGCTGCCGCAGGCTGAGACGCCAAGCGCTAGCAAACAGGGAATTGAGAAGAAACGTGGAATCGAAAACATGGCTCTCCTTCTTATAGGCTTAAGGCTAACGACCGGCTCACTCGCGGATTCGGCTATTTTTCTCAAAACCGGTGACACTTTCCACCTGCAAGCCAGCAAAATCGACAAATGTGATGCGCCCATCGGCATGCCGCTGACCCACAAACATCTTCTTGGTTCGTGGAACGGCGCCGAGAGACACGGGCGGGCTGCCCAGCGCAATCTTCGTGACCCCGAAATTATCCAGCCCCACGCGTTGGATCTCCTGAAGGCTCGGTGAATTAAACAGCAGAAAGAGCGCGCTGCTCTCAGGAGTGATACTAAAAGGCCCCACGGCCGCCTGGGTGAGCTGAAGCTTAGCAAAGCCCGTATCTAGCTTGATCACGCTGTAGCCAAAAGACCGATCGATCAACACATCTTGATCGATGCCCGGCTCCGCCGGATCGCCCGCGACATTATCATGCACCACCAGGGCAGTTTGACTGTTGTCGCTGATGGCCACCGCGAGTGCCGATTTCCGAAGATCCTGAACCGAAAATTGAGTCGTGGCGGCGACCAAATCCAAGGTCGTAACGCGCTCAATCGTGGGCGATGCGGTGGTGTAGAGCAGCGCCTTAGTGGCATCCGGAGCGATCACCACCGAACCAATCGTTTCTCCATCAATGACCCGTATGCGTACCGTCGAGGGCTGCATGAAACCCCCGGGCACTGGGATTTGCAGCACAGCATTCAGATTGCGCACGACCGCTAACGCAAACTGCCCGTTCGCTGCCAGATCGACGTCGCTCAAGTCGATGCCCGCCACTGGCACTGGCGGAGGCGAGCCCGAAGCTCCGGCGCTTCCAGCGGCACCTGACATGCCTGCAGCACCGGTTGAAGGTGGGGTTACATGAAACAGATTCTTCAGCTCAAGGATCACCGGCGCTCCCTGCGCTTCAAGATCCACGAGGCGTAGCGAGCTTTCACCGGGAACCCGACCTAACGCATATTTGCCATCGGGCGTTACTGAAACATCGAGGGCCTTGGCTTTTTCGCGCGGTGCGATCGATACCGTCTTGGTGATGCCACCCTGCTGCAGCGCGGCGAAATCCAGGATGGACACGCCATCCTCCGTCACGACGTACGCCTTCGTCGCATCCGTGTTGAAGAACACGCGACTCGGGCGAAAGCCGACCGAAACACCCACTGCCCTATCCTTCGAAGCATCCTCACCAATCGTGATCAAGCTCACATCTTGGAAGCTGCCGGTTCGGCCGTTGATACCGCGAGTGGCGTCAAAGTAGGTCACGGCGTGTTTACCATCCGGAGAGACCGCGATCGCATTCGAACCAGCGAGCACGTCCAAGCGACTGGGCGTCGTCTGCCCGCTTGGATCAGTGCGGAGAATGTGCGCATCGTCCGAAAGCACATTCAAAACAATCGCAATATCCTTGCCACCCAAGGTCTCCAGATAGCGGGGCTCATCCCCGACCTCGACCGTACGAATCGCCAGCGTATCCGCGTCGATCACCGCAACATTGTCGCTCGCAGGATTCGGAACATACACGAAGCGATCACCCGCGTGAGGACGCTCGGCATCGATCGGCACTTCCATTTCGGGCGGCAATGTGGGAGGTAAGCTGGAAGCGCCCCCGGTGGCTGCGCCAAGGCCGCTACCGGGATTCCCACTGCCGTCCGTTGGAAACCCGTTCGCGGCGGGACCCCCGCTTTTCGAGGATGCTCTGGGACTGCTGCTGTCGTCGGATGAGCAACTCACAGCCAACGCTCCCGCCAGCGTGACCAACCCCAAAAGCCATTGAACCCGAAACTGATTCATTCTCACTCGTCGCAGCATGAGGAAAACCTCCAACGGCGCATCTAAGCACATTCCGTTCCAGATGTACCGCGAAGGCAGGACGGGGACTAATTCTCGAAGCAACCGACCGTATCGGGTTAACCCTTGGGCCACCCTGGGCTGCGACAATGGAGTCGTGCTGGGACGGAGGTGGCACATTCGGGGGCGTCGACGAAGACCATGCTCGTGTCAGCTTATCCGTCGACGCGGTGTACCAAAATCCGATAGGGCCTGAAGCTCAGTCATCAGTTTGACGAGCGGAATTGTAGTCGTCTTTGGGCCCGACTCGTAGCTGTCGGATCCCGGGTAGACAACGAACGAACGCTCCGCCGATATGTCGTGGATTCCGTGGTGAAAGCCGCGCGTGAGGGCTGGTGCCTTGGAACGTTTGATCTCGATGGCCCAGCGTTGTCCGCGTGGAAGTTCTAAGATGAGATCAAGCTCCGCGCCTGCGGACGTTCGGTAGAAACTCGCTTGGGTGTCGCGAGGGGCCGCTGCGATGAGATTTTCGACGACCCAACCCTCCCAGCTTCCACCTGCCACAGGGTGACCGAGCACCGCATCACGCGTAGGCAAGCCCAAGAGTGCATGGGTGAGGCCGCTATCACGCACGTACACTTTTGGGGCCTTCACCAGGCGCTTTCCTGAATTTGAGTGCCATGGTGGCAGTCGCCTGACCAACATCAGATCGCACAAGAGATCCACATAGCGGGCCACCGTCTGGCCACTGAGTGCCAACGAAGCAGCAAGCTTTGCGGCATTGATGAGCTGGCCCTGTTCATGGGCGAGCATGGTCCACAGGCGCCGCAACGTTTGCGCTGGTAGCCGTGGCCCCAACTGCGGAATGTCGCGCTCTAGGGTGGTTGATAAGAATTGCTGACGCCAGCGCAGGCTAGCTGCATCGTTGGGAGCGAGCAGCGAATCTGGAAACCCACCACGGATCCAAAGACGCTCCTCGCGCTGTCCAGGAAGCTTCTCGGTTTCGGTTGCGAGAAAGGGTGTGAGTTCGGTGTATGCCAAGCGTCCGGCCAGGCTTTCAGCAGATTGTGCGAGCAGCTCACCCGTTGCGGAGCCGAGTATCAGGTATTGCCCTGCGCGCTGACCCTTTCGTCGTCGTCGGTCGATCACACCCCGAAGCACCTTGAAGAGCTCGGGCACCCGCTGGACTTCATCGAGAATGAGTAGCTTGTCGCTGTGACCCTCAAGGAACACTTCTGGGTCGCTTATCTTGGCCAGGTCCGATGGGGATTCGAGGTCCAAATACACGCATGCGGGGCCACGGACGGCAGCCACCTCAAGCGCCAACGTCGTCTTTCCAACCTGCCGCGGTCCAAGGATCGCCACGGCTGGGAATTCAGCCAATAAGCGGGCCACACTGGCTTGAATGGTCCGGGGGATCATCCTTGCAATTATTCCACGTGTTGGAAGAATTGCAAGGTCGGCAGCAATCAAGCAGCGACAGGACGGCCGCAGCGAAGATGCTGTCGCGCTGGACTTCGCAAGGCTGGCTGCGTCGTGTCGGGCGCGGCGCCTATGTGCCCGTCGCGCTAGATTCCTTGAGCAGCCAGCATGTGCTCGACGATGCGTGGGTGCTCGTCCCGAGCCTGTTTGCGCCCGCCTATGTCGGAGGCCGCACTGCATCAGAGTACTGGGATCTCAGCGAGCAGATATTCAACGATATCGTCGTCATCACCACGCAGACGGTCCGCCACAAATCGCAGCCGCGCCACGGCGTGACATTCACCGTAAAGCATGTGGCCGAGAAGAAGTTCTTCGGTACCAAGACCGTCTGGCGTGGGCGTAGCAAGGTGCTTGTCTCCGACCTTGAGCGGACCGTCATCGACATGCTGGACGATTCCGCAATCGGTGGGGGCATCCAACACACTTCCGATTGCCTCGCCGAGTATCTCCGGCGTAAAGATCGCGACGACGAACGACTACTGGATTACATGAGCCGTCTCGGCAACGGGGCGGTGTGGAAGCGCCTAGGGTTTCTCGCCGAGCAGGACGCGAGCGCCACGCATCTTGTGAAGGCGTGTCATGCGCGGCTGACCAAGGGCAACATCAAGCTTGATCCCGCGCTCGATTGCCCACAACTCGTGACGCGCTGGCGCCTCTGGATTCCAGAACATTGGAAGACGCGGGCTAGAAGGCGCCGCATTCCCGGCGAAATCCCTAGTAATCGTCGTAGGATAACGCCTCTACTCGACGCCGTGGGAGGCTCTCATCGGCGATCAACGCCCCGGGATAGGCTCGCCAATTCGGCTCCTGCATCGTTGGCATCGACTGGAGAGGTAAGGGAGATTTTTGCCCGAGTAAAAGAATCCAGTTACTGGGAAATACCCCACAAAGCACAAGGGAAATGTCCAAAGGCGCACCGCATGCCAGCGCCAAGGCGAGGGGGGCAGTATTGAATGGATTGATCTTCTCGCCACCTAAGGGTCTCCCTACCGCCGCGCTACCAAAGAGGTCGCGAGGAAAGCCACAGCCAGCATTATAAGCGGATAGAAGCACAGTGACGCAGCGACCGCGGCTTGGAGCCAGACAATCGGCGTGTAATAGCCAAACCTTACGGCAGACGGCACCACGTTCACCGCATACACAGCCGCGCCAATAGGAACAATGAGAAACCTGAGAGTGATGGCCCAAAACGACCAGTCGAATACCACTCTATCCCCAAAGCCCAGCAACCAAGGCCCAACCTCCGTCACTACTTGCAGGCCTACAATAATGCCGAGCACCACTCAACTATTGCTGCGCGCACTGCTACTGGTCCGCCGGGGCATAATGCTACCCCAGATTGCACCCATTGCTGATAGTGCGACACCTCCCGAATCGGAAATTCATAGTTGCGGCGAAGCCACTTCGCAAACCTAACGCAAGCGCCACGAACTTCTGGGTGCCCCCGGTGCCCGCGGATAACCAATCCACGCGGTCCTCCGTCAGGTAGTCTCCAGTTATTTGATCCAACTCGCCACAATCGCGTTCAATGCTTTCGACTGGGTAAGGGACAATGTCTACTTCTTGATCTTGCTATCCCAAGAGAACTGGCAAGAACCGATTTGGGTGCAGAAACCGGGTGCGCCCTGGGCTCCAGGCGTGCACGCCCCAGAGAGGCAGTCCGCTTGAGTGGTGCACTGGACTAGGCCGCGCGGTTGACACGTTTCGCCCACACAGGCGCTTCCGTCCTCGCACACCGCGTTCGCTAGCGTACCGCTGCAGAGTTCGCCAATCTGCGCGGGCCGCTTGCACTCATGCATGGATGTTATTGACGCGAGATTAGCGCGCTCGCAGCGCTGAGATTCGCAGTCACTCGCCACCAGGCATTCTGCACCGAGCGGAAGCTTGGCTTCGCATTTGCCGCTGGCCCCGCACACGGTACCACTGCGACAGGCAGGAGGCTGGGCTCCGCACGTGGCTCCGGTATCCAATCGAGCCGAGCACGTTTTGGTATCGATATTGCACTCCGAAGGGCCGGGACCACACAGCGTGCTGTCGCCCTCACACGTCGGCGCTGCTGCGGGTGCAGCGCATTGACCCGTAGCCCCCACACAGCAGTCAGTGTCTAGTGCGCATTTTCCACAGGCTGTCAGCCCGCCACACTTCCGGTTCGCGCATTCACTCGTGAAGAAGGCGGCATCGCAGGTCTGCCCAATCGTCGCATTGAAGAGCGCCGGATTGAACGTGCAGCTCGCTGTATTTTCGGGCTTAACCTCGAGTGTTTTGAGCGAAATCGTCACCGCCGGTGTTCCGGTAACTGAAGGCGAGCAATAGCCGAGCAAGTACGCTCGGTCAGGATACTCAGCAACACGCTTGGTGATCTCCGCGAACGCAATATCGAGATCCGCTGGCGCGGGCGCTGAGAATGATCCATCCCGCCCCAACGTCTTGAGCAGCGTACCATCCAACATGTCGGCAGGGCCCACACCAACCGATATCAGATTCACTGAAGTCGTCGTCAATCCGGACGACGGCACGGTTCCGGAATTGTCCTTCCCGTCCGTGACGAGGATAAGCGTGCCTGTTGAAAGGATGCCCCCCTGGGTCACCCCATTGCGCAGTGCGATGATGCGCTCGGTGTTGGTGACACCAGTGTTCGCCGCTTCAATCAGCGCTGTTCCATCCGCGGGGACACGAGTGGTGATAACGGTTGAATCCTTCAGCGTACCGACTGCTGCGCTGACCGCATCTAGGTCGGTAGTAAACGGGACCAGTTCAGCAACCGTTTTCCCAAAAATCAGAACTGACACTCCGACGTCAGGCTTACCAGGCAGTGGTTTCAGCGCCTGGACGAGAGTTTGTAACTTCCCGAGGAGCGCCGCAAAGAATGCAGGCTGATCCACCGTGATCGAGTTGGAAACATCCAAAGCGATCGTCACGTACGACTCCACATCACGTGGAATGATCGTAACCGTGCTTTCGCTGTCCAAGCCTGTTCCATTTTCGGACACTTTGAAGACGGAGTTGAGATCCCCGGGAACCGCTGCAAGTGGTGCCAGATCGGCCTCGAGCACGGCCGTGCCCGCGCAGTAGTCAACGGCGAAGAAAGCTGCGACGGCAGAAATACCTCCCACCACCTGGCGGCAACTATCATCACCGAGCGGTCGGATCTTAATACAGGTCTTATCCACCACGCAGGTGCTCGTGCTGCCTTTTTCAAACACGTAGCCTTCGTTGCACGTGCAGACGGCGCGCCCGCTCGAATCGTCGCAGCTGGATGGCCCAGCACATGCGCCGGCATCTGAGCACTTGAGCACTCCTGGCCTACCCCCGGTGCCGCTACTCGTGGCGCCCGTCCCCTTCGTTCCACCGGAAGAGTTGCCCGAGCTGCCTCCGCCACCTAACGAGGTGGAGCCATTGCAGAACTCAGCATTGGAGCAAACTGCCGGATTCTTCTCCCCGCAGCCTCCCCCAATGACCAATGCAGATAAGACGACTCCAACCAACCCCGCCAACCATCGCTTCGTCATGCCCACTTGTTTCCTCTTCCGAACGCTAAGCCCCCCCACACTACTAGCGCGCCGCCGCAAACCACAAGCCTTGGCGGGCTCCGGAGTTGCCAGGCTTATCGGATGATGTAAGCGCAGCGGCCACCGTTACACGGGACGCCAGAGCAGCAATCGCTGGCCATCGTGCATAGCTGACCGTAGTCCGAGCACGACAAGCCGGAGCCGCCGGTCGGACCCGCACCGCCTGCTCCCGGGGCACCACCTGCGCCTGGAGCGCCTCCGGCCGCACCTGGAGCTCCGCCCGCTGCAGTCATCGGCGGCGGCGGCGGCGGTTCATTGGAAGCGCACGTGCCCTGAGCGGAGCCGGCTACAGCTACACAGCTTGTTCCTCGGCAACAATCGGCGGTGGTTGTACACGCGCCGGCCTTCGGCACGCAGGCAGCCTCTCCGCACACGAAGGGCGGTGCGCCTGAGGGATTCGGAACACACGGCGTCCCGCAACAGTCAGCGCTCGATGCGCACGCCGTCCCAGCAGGCGGTGGCCCCTTGACCTTGCAATCGTAGTCGGATGCGACGGTACACCTCGGAATGCCCAACGTGTCGAGTTGGCAGTTCAAAGGATGTTGCAGCACGGTACCCGAGCAGCAGCGAGCCGTCGCGTTGCATGAGTTGGTCTCGAGCCGGCAGATTGAGCCGGCGGGGCTGCAGGCGTTTCCGTTATCACAGCGACCTACCGCTGCGCCGGGCGCCTTGCTGCAGTGCACGTCCGTCATTTGGCCGGATCCACCTTCGAGTTTCTCCGAACCCGGTGCACCTGGGGCGCCGCAGCAGTCATTATCCTCCTGACACAACTCCCCGGTCGGGCGGCATCCGCTCGGCGGCTGACAGATCAGCACGCCGGTTGCCCCGTGCGGGCGACAGGAACGGCTGCAACAATCGCCACCGCAGACCGGCACACCCATACTCATGAGGTCACCCGACGTGGCACCATTGCACGCTTGACCCGAGGGCGTGCAACCCGGTGTGCCAGGCGCTACGGCGACGCTACACACGCCGAGCGCGGCGCCAGTCGTTCTGGTACAAAGGCCTCCGCAGCACTCCGTATCGGTCCCACAAACATCTCCGTCCTGTGTGCAAAACGACGGAGCTGAACAGATACCGCTTGCGCAATACTGCGAGCAGCAATCGCCGTTCGCAGCACAAGTATTCCCGGAGGTTTTGCAAGCTGCGTTGAGCGCAGTGCAGGTCCCATTCGCGCACTGCCCGCCGCAGCATTGGTCATTCGAGGCGCACGCCAATCCGTCCGAAACGCACAATGACGCACTGCACGCGCCGTTAACACAACTCACGCTGCAGCAATCGGTTCCCACCGTGCATGTCGCCCCTGACTGCCTGCACGCGATCGCACCCGCACCACGTGGACCCGTAGGGACAGTGCTTCCGATCGCTCCCCCCGCGCCGTTGGTTACGCCGCCACTCGAAGAAGCTGCTCCTGCTCCGCCACTCGAAGAAGCTGCTCCGCCACTCGAAGCGCCACTCGCAGCTCCTCCCCCAAAAGAGCTACTGCTCGTCGATCCGCAAGACACCACGATAGCCGCGTTGAGAAGCAGCATGGCGGTGCCGAAGCGGACGATGGCTCGCATCACGAAAGGACGGTGAAGGTTTGGCATAACCTGGAAGAATGCCGTCCGTGCTTCACGCCGTCAAGCATAGTCTGCGCGTAGCAGGCGAGTGAGTAGCCCGCCGCATTTCATTCCACGTTAACCACCAGCCGGAGGGCGGGGGCTTAGTAGGTGAATGTATGCTCGGCTTCGAGACTAGCGTGCGGCCGCAAACCACAAGCCTTGGCGGGCTCCGCTCGGGACGGAGTACAGCACGCCGGGCTTTGGCCAGAGTGTTTCTTCGAAATCGCCCACGCCGTCGCTCACCGGAAGATCGTCGCCGGTGGTGAGGAGTTGGGCGCGCAACTGGCCGGTGCCGAGGTCCGCGCTGTAGCGGGTGAGGTAGAGGGCCACCGGGGATTCTTCGACGATTGAGAAGCCGCCGATGGGCACGCCTTCAGCGATGGGTGTGAGCTTGGTGAGCCCGCTATTGAACGCTATCAAGCGACCCGTCTTGCCGCTCATATTATCGAGAGCCAGCACCCAATCTTTGACCACCACGGGCGTGTGCAACGGCACCCCCTGAGCCAGCGTGCGCACGCTGCCGTTCACGTCGACTTGGGCCCAATCGCCCACCAGGCCGTCAAAGTTGATCAGCAATCCGAGCCCAAAATCCGGACGAACGCGCACTGCGAGCTCTGTTACCCCCTGAGTCTTCACGTCGATATCGACCAGCTTGCCCACACTGCCATCGCTTTCCACCAGCGCTCTCAGCTTATCTCCCGTGGCGGGACCCACCACACGCCAATCTGCCTGCTCGGCCAGCTTCACGGGCATACCCCGGAAAGGGGAAAGCGTGAGCGTGCCTACTCGCCCATTGCCCCCCACCAAATACGCCAAGCTCAACCCGAGTGAGGTGGTCAGAAACCGTGGCACCGTGCTCACCCCTTCTGCGACACTCACCTTCTCTTTGGACCCCAGATTCTGCAGGGCCAAGGCCCCCTTATCGCAGGGTGAGAAGTAACTCAGCCAGGAGCCGCGCGCGTCGCCAGAACCCGAGAGTAAACCAAGCGCACAACCTGGCTCTTCAATGCGAGTCGGTACGGCGAGCGTATCGTCTACCAAGAAAATCCCCGTCGGCTCGGCGTAAGCAGCTACCCAGCGTGTCCCCTCGGGACTCGCTGAAAACGCCCGATACTCGCGAACACCGTCCCCAAAGCGGCCCAATTCGGTACCGTCCGCGGCTCGCAACAACAGCTTTCCAGACTCCAGCAACCACATCGATTTAAGGGGAAACTTCGGATGCGCCACGAACTCGTACTGCGCTACCCCCGCGGCCAAGACCTTCTTCGTTTCCAGCCAAGGATCCAACAATAACAGTTCGCCTTGCGCGCTAAGCGAGAGAAACCGATCCGGATCGCCACCCCGAGAAGGTAACGTCGTGTCTGCGATGGGCTCCAGGTAGTGATTGCACTCGTAGTCGCCGAAGCGAAGCAGACCACTCAATCGCTTGGACCCTGGGCTTTCCAAGTAGGAGATGCGTCGCGGCGTATCGCCATTACTTGAGAACACGCTGAAAGCCACCGCTGGCCCAAGGTCGCAGCTCGCGCCACCCTCGAACGGAATCGATACCAGACTAACTCCGGAATCCTTGCGCTGAAAGCCGATCACATGTGGCCCCGTCGGCCCCACCGGGTCGAGCGCGAATTGGCTGTAAACGCCACTCGCTAACAGGCGCCCCGGCCCCTCGACATACGTGTCCTCCGGGCGCAGCACCTTCTCTCCAAACCCGGAAACACCGCCCTCCACCGAAGAACAGGCCAACGCCCCGAACGCCGAGCCGCCGCAGACAAGTGCTAGGAAGTACCTTAGGGTGACATCAAGGGCCGACGACATGAGGCAAACAGTATACAGTTGGCCTGGGTAAGTGCCGCTGTCTCTCAAGATCCCGCTCCAATTCCCGCGCCCGAGGAGGACTCCTCGGGGTTGTCTAGGGTTCATGGGCCTCTTCTTTTCGCTGAGCCTAGCGCCAGTTCAAGCGCTCGGCCAAGTGGGCGCCGCCGAAGCTGAAGCTACCGGCGTAGCAGGGGCTGAGCCTTCTGACGTTAGCCTCCCGTTGCCACTAGACACGAGCGTGACCTACCCCGCTAACGGTCAAGGCAGCGGCACGGTCGTGCTTGAGCTGGTGGTGAGCCAAACAGGGACGGTACTTTCAGCAAAGGTACTCGCTGGTGGATTGCCCTTCTCGGAGGCCGCGCCGCAACAAGCGCTGGCGTGGAAGTTTGTCCCGGCTTCCCGACACGGGCGAGCGATCGCAGCCAAGATCCGCTTTGAAGTGCGCTTCGAACAAGTCAAGGCTGCACCTGAAAGCACGGCCGCTGTGAGCGCAGCCGAAGAGCCAGGAGCAGCTGGTGCCGTACGACCGCTGGAAGTCACGGTGCTGGGCGACGAGGTTCCCGCCGACACGAGTTCGGTGAGTCGAGCAGAAGCGCGTCAGCTGCCCGGAGCCTTTGGCGATCCGTTTCGGGCGATTGAGAGTCTGCCCGGGGTCACCCCGGTGGCTTCGGGCCTGCCCTTTTTCTTCATCCGCGGGGCCCCACCGGGCAACGTGGGCTACTTCATCGACGGCGTCAGTGTTCCGCTGCTTTTTCACGCATTCTTGGGC
>CAZSUA010000112.1:0-15477 GCA_964609655.1 uncultured Polyangiaceae bacterium
CGGTCGCGATTTTCGCTTGGATTTGGCTCCAAACCATCGAGCAGGCCATCGTCGTCGCTATCCGCGTCATTGATCCCGGAACCCAAGCTCGTTTCCAGAATGTCGCTGAGTCCGTCGCCATCGGTGTCTGCCAAACTGGAGTCATCTGCGGCGTGGCCTACGGTAGGATCCGTCTCCTGTGGATCTACAACGCCATTGCGATTGCCATCTTCAGAACCATCGCGCATGCGACCGCCATCCGTGTCCGGATTGAGTGGCGATGTTTTGGTCAGTCCAGCATCCTGATCGGCGATGCAGTGCCCAAGTCCGGTATTGGTGAAGGGATTGGTGCACAGCTGACCGGTTTCGGTGCCGTCGAATAGCGCATCGTTATCGCTATCGACGTCTAAAACGCTGTTGAGTCCGTCGTTGTCGCCGTCCACTGACGGATTCGGTTCGAGGCCATCCAAGAGGCCGTCGTCGTCAGTGTCCGCGTCGCCCGGAATCGAGCCCAGCGTGGCTTCGAGACCATCGCTCAACCCGTCCCCGTCCGTATCCATGACAGTGGCATCATCCGCGCCTTGCCCAGCGAGTGGGTTCTTTTCATTCGCATCCAGCTTGCCGTTGAGATTTGGATCTTCAGAGCCATCTTTCGCCCCGCCACCATCGGTGTCCGCATTCAACGGATCCGTCTTGGTTGCCCCCAGATCGGCATCCGGAACGCACTTAGCGAGCGTGGTGCCGGCACCGAGGCAGTTGGTGCCCAGCTCTGTTCCATCGAGCAAGCCGTCGTTATCCGAGTCAGGATCTTTGGCATTGATGAGCCCGTCGCCGTCAGAATCCGTGCCGGGCTGGAGCTCTGCGCCGTCCATGACTCCATCGTCGTCGGTATCAGCGTCGTCCGGAACTGTGCCGAGGGTTGCTTCGGTGGTGTTAGGAAGACCGTCTAAATCCGTATCGAGCAGGATCACCCAGGGATACGAGGCAGGAGTGGGATCGCCGTTCCCTGCCTTATCGATGGCCCGTACTTCAAGTGTGTGCGCCCCAACCGTCAACGTTGGAGCCGCGAAGTTAGCTGGGCATACTGCGAAGGCCGCGGCGTCAATCCGACACTCGAACGTGCCAGGTTCATTCGCTGAGAACACAAAGCTCGGCGCGAGCAGCGTCGAAGGATCGCTCGGCTTCTGATCGATGCTGGTTTCCGGTGGGGTGCCATCCGTGCAGAAAGCGGCACCTGCAAAGCCGTTGATGACCAGACCCGGACCACCGAGCGTGGCGCCGTTAGCCGTGAATTCTGAAAGCGTGGGTGCTGTCGTAGTGCCCGCACCCCCGCCGACCACACTGCTCGTGAGGCTTCCGGTAGCCAACGCGATCAACCCGCCACCGCCGCCGCCACCGGGGCCCTCGGCCTCCAGTGGCAACGTGTTGTTGGAACCAATCAGCTGCGTGCCGCCCACGCCGCCCTTGGCCTCCAAGGAAATGCCACTGAGCGTTGTGGCGTCGATGACCACCGAACCGCCTGCGCCACCGCCACCGGGAGCATCGTTGTGGCCGCCGGAGGTATTCTGGCCGTTTTCACCATTGGCCTGCACGAAGCCGCTTCCGGTTATCGTCGTGGCGATCACAATCACGAGCCCGCCACCGCGCCCACCGCGCCCGGCGCCGTTGTTGTTCCCATCTCCGGCACCGCCGCCGCCACCAAAATAGACGCGCGCCGTCGGATCCGTATCCAGTGGGTGGCCACCCAATCCGCCGCGTTCTTGACGCAAATCTCCGGCCCAGTTGTTGGCACCAGGCGCCAGGACCAGCGCATCCTGTTGGCTATTTGAATAGGTGTAGCCGCCGCGGCCTCCGCCAGGCGAAGTCGTGAGCACACTGCTATTCAAAGCAAACGCGGGATCGAGGGCCCAGGCGGGCGCCCATGCTGCATTCGTATCCATGAAGCCCTGGCCCGTCCAGGTGCTCAGGTTAACAGCTGCAGGTTTCGTGTTGGCGCCCCCACCACCACCGGCGTTGTGACTGTTGCCACCCCCACCACCGTTAGTGGGAGCTCCGCGTCCATAACGTCCGAAAAGAGTCGCGTACTCTGTCGCACTGCCAGAGATCCCCTCCCCTTTTTCGGCACCCTGCGAGGCTGTGTTGGTGCGGTAGAGCGGCACGTTATTGCCGACGGTCCCAGACTGATTCTCGACCACACCGCCTCGGAACCCGCGCGCGCTCACGTCAATGGCACCGTCCAGCGTCAGCGTGGTCGCGTGAATCGCCACGATCCCACCGCGCACTCCATCCCAAGCGGGCGCGACGATCGAGGTCGCGTTCGGCACGGTCAAGGCGTCGTACTGCGGCACCCGCACCACCTGTGTTTTCCCAGCCGTAGTGTAGGCGCGCTTCAGCGCACAGGTGAGCGTGATGTTATTGCCACTCACCGACTGGACACCCACCACTTCGTAGCCACCCGCGTTGCGCAGCTCCGCCACGCTCCCGTAGGCGAGCGTGTCAGTCGTGTCCATGGTGGCGCCCTGTGCCTGATACACCACCAACAGATCGCCAGCAGCTAAGGCCCCAAGCCCGGAAACCGCAAGATCTGCCGCGTTGGTGACAGATAATGCGCTTGCCCCGAGCGCCGCGTCAGCCGCAAGCACAGCATAACCATTCACAACATTGTCAACGCCCGAAATGCTGACCACCCCATCCTCGGCGGCCAGCGCCTGGGAAATTTGGCGTGGTTTGGCGATATCGGCTTTGGGCTGAGGCTCCCCACCGCCCGAACACGCGTTGCTGGCCCCTAGAAGAGCCAGCAGTCCACCAAGATTGGCTGCAGTGGACAGAAAAGACCGGTGACGTTGTGCCATTATTTTTCGCTCTTTCTCATGATGTGAAATTCCACGCGCCGATTGTTCTGTCGACCTTCGTCCGTGGCATTGGTGTCGACGGGCTTCTCTTCCCCGAAGCCGCGACCTTCAAGCCTTGCAGGCACGATACCCTTAGCGACCAACCAGGCAACAACGGCCTTAGCGCGGGCGTTGCTCAGACGCTTGTTCAGCGCATCTGCGCCGCGCTCATCCGTGTGCCCTTCAACAGAAAGCTTATCGATCTCTGAGTGAACCGTGAGCACTTCGAATACGGCCTGGAGCACCTTCTCGCTCTCCGGTCGCAACGTGGCGCTGTTGTTCTCAAACTCAACACGCTGCAGGATCATGATTTGCTCATTCTCCACCACGGCGATCGGGCAGCCATTTTGCTTGGGATTCTCGCTGGCAGGGCCGGCTTTATCCGGACACGCATCCAACGGATCGATGATCGTGTCCCCATCGCTGTCTTTGGGTGGAGGGCAGCCATTCGTTTTCGGGTCGTCCGTTTTCACGCCTGCTTCATCTGGGCAGGCGTCGTCAACATCCAAAATTCCGTCGCGATCGCGATCCTTAGGCGGAGGGCAGCCATTCGTTTTCGGATCCAAAGTCCGTACGCCGGGCTCGCTCACGCAGGCGTCGTTGTCGTCGAGGACACCATCGTGATCGCGATCTTTGGGCTCAGGGCAGCCGTTGGTTCGCGGATCTGCGGTACGAATACCTGACTCATCCACGCAAGCGTCGTCAGCATCGCTGATTCCATCGTGATCGCGATCGCGATCCGCGGTGGCGGTCGGCGGGAGTTCGGCCTCCTTGTACTCGGGGGCCCACTCAAGCGAAGCCAGTCCTCGAAACGTAGGAGCACCCAGGCCACGCGTGAGCCCTGGGCCGGCACCAAGGCCTAAGCGGATACCTGAGCCGGCCTGGTAGTGGCCGCCGAGAATCAGCTCAAATGGCGTCGTTTTTCGATCAAAGGCAGCGTCTGCTTGTTGGACAGTCGTGGTTCCGAACAGCTCAGGACCGATCACCAAGCGTCCATCCGCCAAGCGCAAACCTGCCGCCGCACTGAGGGCGACTTCATTGCCCATGGGCACGCCTGCGAAAGCAGCATCGTGCGGTCGGTATTGGAAAGCGGCGCGCGCCGAATAAACGAACGCGGCGACTTCGCCCGCGAATAGAAGCTGCGGCAGGACTCGAACCGTGCCATCACTCGCGAAGCTAGCGCGATCACCGGTTGGTGCGAACAACCGCACACCCAAAGCCAGCGTTGCCGGTTCCCGGTACTCACCCAACAGCCTCACATCGGCAGCCAGCCTCAGGTCACCCAGCGCCGCCCCACTGCGTACGCTAAGCTGAGTCGTTCCCACCGCCTGACTTGCCCCCTCCTGCACAAACGCCACGGGAAGGTTGACACCAAGACGCAAACGCTCCCAAAGGACAAACGAGAGTCCCAGATGAGCGAAAGCCTGATTCCGCACTAAGGCGGACACCTCATCCCCATTGGCGTCGTAGACAACCAGCGGCTTATGCGCCCAGTCTGCCACGACCCCTAGGGCCACCCGTTCGTGCCCCCTGAGGTCAAGTGTGTCCCCGACGAACCACTCGCTTCCACGCTCGGACGGATCGAAGCGATTCAGGGCAAAGCCTTGGGAAGTCTGAGCGTTGACCGCTTCAGAGCAGAGAAAAAGGCTAGTTAAGCAAGCTAGGGCAAGTCCACGTCGCATCATCTGTTGGCGTCCACTCCGAAAGAAGATCAGTAACGGCTCATCTGAAAAACAGATAACCCTAAGCGAAGCCCCTCGACACGACTACCCGAACTCCACAAAAACTCTGCCGGCCACGTGCCCGAACCGCCTGAAGTGGCAACGGGCCTTTTGTGATTCACCTCTACATCCGTAAGAATAAAGTCCGCGCCCTGCCATGACGAAGCCCAACGTTCCGCAACCTCCGCCGCCTGGCAGGCCAGCGGCTCCGCCTCGCAAGGCGCCCCCTCCCGCGCCGCCTCCTTTGCACCAAGCGCCGCCGGGGCCCAACGTCACTCCAGCTGCGCCGCGACCCCCGTTAGCAGCTCCTCCGCGCCCGCCCCCACCGATCGCGGCCGCACCGATTGCGGCTCCTCCGGTTGCAGCTCCTCCGATCCAGGCTGCTCCCAGTGCTCCGCTCACCGATAGCGCGTTGTTAGATCAGCTAGGTTTTGAATTGCTCGAGTCACTCACGCCACGCGGTTCGACGACCCGCTTCCGGGTACGCACTCCCGAAGGCACCGAACGCCTGCTCACGCGGGTGAATGCTAACGCTCCAGAACTCGAGCAGATACTTTTTCTCGCTGGCGCCCGCGTGATGCAGGAGCTTGCCGCACGGCACGATATTCTAAAAGTGCACGCCGTGTATGAGGAGCACCATGCCTTCTTGAGTGACGTGTGGACCGTCGGGAATACGCTGGATCTCTCGGCACTGCGCTGGAAGCTTGATCAGAAATTGGACTTCATCTCCGCCATCGGCTCGGCCCTCGAAGCTCTGCATGAGGTGGGCCTGATCCACGGCTGCTTGTGTCCGAGCAACGTGCTTCTCAACGACGATCTCAGGCCGATCCTGACGGAAGCGGGCAGTGTTAGCATCGCGGATCACATGACCAAGGCGGACGCACTCGACCACGAATACAAAGCCTTCGCCGCCCCCGAAGTTCTGAAGGGTATCGTCCTCGAAGCTTGTGTCGATGTGTACAGTCTGGGGCAACTTGCCCACTTTGTGCTGCTTGAGGAGCTTCCGCCGGGTGATCCATCCCCAATCCCCAAATTGGATGAACTCAGCAAAATTGTTCCCGATGGTGTGGTACGCGTGCTGCGCAAGGCCACCGCACGAGCACCGCAGACACGATACAAAACGGTGAGTGTGTTTCTGAAGGAGCTCCGCAACTACAGAGCCTTGGACGTCGGGCTTGCGCTCTCAGGCACTCTTTCAGGCACTCTTTCAGGCGGAGCGGGATTGGCGGCACAAAATTCGCTATCCGCGGGAGGCCGCTCCAACGCTACCGGGGCCCAACGAGCCAAGCCTCCACCACAACGCCCCAGGCCAGCGGCAACCAAAGCAGTCGCGCCAACACGCAGCAAATGGTGGCTTCTCGCGCTCTTGGTTGGCCTCCTGGTGGTGTTCGTGCTCGCAATGATTCTGAAGCGTTAGCCTAAGCTTTAGAGCACGGACACGCCACCGGCAAAGCAACCTCCAATCAAAAGAGCCTTCGCTGCTCAGACGGCGCTGGGCGCACCACCTCCGGCCCTTCAAAGCGCGGATTGTTCCCCTTGGGATCCGAGGCAAACACCGCGAGTGGAGCCGCAAAGCTCTGAGCCTGCGCCTCCAACAGGAGCTCCTGGGGATCGGACTCCGGCTGCAACCACGCCGACGCCAACCCACTCGGCATGATCAGCGGCATCCGATCGTGGACCTTGGCTGCCACGGGATTCGGTGCCGTTGTGATGATCGCGAAGCTATCGACGCTAGTACCTTCGGGAGAGGTCCAAACTGACCACAGGCCCGCAAAGGCGAAGTGGGGCTCTTCTCTATGGAAGTGGAAAGGCTGCTTCTGTCCACGGGCGCCAACAAACTCGCGCCAGCCCGTGGCTGGAATGAGGCAGCGACTCGAGCGCAGCGCTTCTCGGAAAAAAGGCCGCGCTGTGAGATCTTCAGCACGAGCATTGAAGGAACTGGGCAGGAGATTGAGCGGCTTCTTCCAGAACTTCGGGATGAACCAAAAGCGCCCCAACCTGAGCTCAGGGGGTTGATCCCCGGGCGCAACAACAATGAGTTGCTCGAAGCCCGAGCCTGATGACGGCGCTATGTTGTACGTTGGGTGCCAGCTGTGCGTGAACTCGCCTTCAACCTGGAAAGTCAGGCGAATATCGCTGAGTTCAGCTGTGTCGGAATACCGGCCGCACATTCCGGAAGGATGCCGTCAAAGCTGCCGGGGCGCCAGCCCACCGCGCGCGCCTCATGACGAAGCACGCGCGGTCAGGATGCCACTGCTTCAACGCTCAATGAGCGCTAGCAATTATCGGCCGCCCTTTTTGGCAGCTTTCTTCTTCTTTGCCGGAGCCGGTTTGGCTGCGGCTTTCTTAGCAGGGGCCTTCTTGGCGGCTGCTTTTTTGGCTGCCGGTGCTGCCTTACGAGCAGCCTTCTTTGTTGCAGCTTTCGCGGGCGCAGCTTTCGCGGGCGCAGCTTTCGCGGCAGCTTTCTTCGCAGGCTTCTGCCCACCGGTGGACGTGCGGGTTGGCGGAGCAAACGCCTCCTCGACCGACCAGCCTTTGGCCAAACGGTGCCAAAGCGTTGAGCGCTTGATGCCAAGCACATCCGACCACTGAGCGAGTGTGCGCTCCTTGCCCTTGTGCTTCACGAACTTGCTGTCTGTTCGGTTGTTCATGCTCTCAGCGAGCGATACCCAACGACAATTCTGGGGTGTGTAACCCTTGTCGATGTTCTCGCGACCGAGCCGTGTGTCGTCAGGACGCGGGCCCATGTCCTTCAAGAAATTCTCAAAGTTTTCCCAACGGGGAGCCACCGTGATGCCACGGCCGCCATAGTTTTTATAACTGGGTACGTTGGAGTTCGTACAGCGAGCCCACATTGATCGCCAGATATGATACTCGGGCGACGTGTCCCCCCGGAGGGCGTGTCCATGTCTGAGGTTACCTCGTCTCGGCATGTCTCTCTTCTCTCTCTCTTGCTAGTTGGTTAGTTGATTCAACCCAATTGGTTGAAAGTTTCGACCTGAACATTAATCAGATGAGGCGTTACGTCAACGCCGAATGTTTACGTCGAACTCGTTTTGTCGAGCATGAGCGCCTGGGTTAGCACAAATCTGAGCCAAAGCATTGCAGAAGTGCAATGCCCGAGACCGGTGGCCGGCTTCCGAAGAGGTTGGGTTGATGTTGGGTTGGGTTGATGTTGACCTTCCGGCGTAAACCTGGCAGGCCGTGCGCTGTGAGCCTTGGGTGATGTTCTCCCCGAGGCCTCCTTTCAGGAAGTTACCGTGCCAATTCTCACCACCCAGGGCTTGGAAAAGAGTTTCGGTCCCCAAGTTCTATTTCAAGGTGTTTCGGTCTCGATCCACTCCGGTCAGCGCATTGGACTGGTTGGAAATAACGGAACCGGAAAAAGCACCCTCGCCCAGATCCTTGCCGGAATTCAGCAGGCTGACACGGGAACTATCTCGCGCCGACGCACGTCCACTATTGAATACTTGGCTCAAGAGCCGCGATTTCCTGAGGATCGCTCGGCCCTGGACGTCGCGCTGGACGGCTTAACCGCCTGGAGAACTGCCAAGGACCGGCATGAGCACGTTTCAAGGGATCTTGAGCTTGGAACCGGTGAGCTTGAATCGCTGCTGCAAGAGCAAGCTGACGCGGCGGCAGCGGTGGAACACGCCGGCGGCTGGGCGGTTCAAGCTCAGGTCGAGGCCACGCTGAACGCGCTCGGGATCAAGAATTCGGCGCAGCTGGTCGGAACCATGAGCGGTGGCGAGCGACGCAGGGTCGCCTTGGCGCGGCTGCTCACGTTGGGCCCGGATCTGGCAATCTTGGACGAGCCCACCAACCACCTCGACGTGGAGACCATTGAGTGGCTCGAAACTTACCTGGTGGAGCAATACCAAGGCGCTCTGCTCCTAGTCACACATGATCGTTATTTCCTCGATCGGATAGCGCAACACACCTGGGAGCTCGACGGCGGCAGTGTGTTTCGTTACGAGGGCGGCTGGGAGCAGTATCTCCAGTCCAAGGCTGAACGCCAAGCACACGTCGAACGCACTGAATCGAACCGACAGAATTTCCTTCGCAAAGAACTTGAATGGCTCAGGCGCCAGCCGAAGGCTCGCAGTGGTAAACAGAAGGCACGTATATCGCGAGCCGAAAACGCGGTGGCTCAAGGGCCCCTCCGAGCGGCGGAAAACGTTGAGCTCGCGATGAGCAGCCAGCGGACGGGGGGCACCATTCTTGAGCTCGCCGATGTGGGCGTTGATATCGCGGGGCGAACCCTGATCGACTGCCTCACGTTACATCTGCGTCGCGGGGATCGTGTGGGCATCGTTGGCGTCAACGGCACGGGGAAAACTTCGCTACTGAAGTGCATCACCCAGGAAATCACGCCCACGCGAGGCCAGCTAAAAATCGGCAAAAACACCGTTTTCGCGTACTTTGACCAGGCGCGAGCCAATCTCGACGACAAGCTCTCGATCCTCGAAAATGTTGCGGGCGATCGCCGTACTTTGCCCTGGGCCGGCAACGAGATCACCGCCTTCAGTTATCTGGAAAAATTCCTTTTCTTTGCTGATAAGATCCGTCAACCGGTAGGCTCACTGTCTGGCGGCGAGCGCGCCCGGGTTGGCCTGGCCAAGATGCTGCAAGGCACTGCCAATGTGCTGCTCTTGGACGAACCCACGAATGATTTGGACACCTCGACGCTCGGAGCCCTCGAAGATCTTTTGCAGACGTTCGCCGGCGCAGCGTTGGTAGTCACCCACGACCGCTATTTCCTGGATCGGTTCGCAACTAGCATTCTGGCGTTCCTTGGCGACGGCCGGGTGCGGCTCTACCCGGGCAATTTTTCTGCCTACCAGGCCACGCGTACCCAGGAAAAGCTCGACGAACGCCGTGAGCTCCCGAGCCTTGCGGCCGCGCGCAGTAGCGCCCGCCCAGAAAAGAAGCCCCCACCCTCCAAGACGAGCCTCACACCCAACGAACGCCGTGAACTCGGAGGGCTGCTCGACAAGATTTCTGCCGGCGAAGCCAATGCGGCTGAGTTGGAACGAAAGCTCGGTGAACCGGAAATTTACAAAGACAAAGAGAAGATGGCGAGCTTCCGCGAGCAGCTCAGCCAAGCGCAGGCGGACGTGGTGCGCCTGATGGCTCGCTGGGAAGATCTCGAGAAGAGACAAGCGTAGCGCGCGTTTGGCTAGTTGCCCGACCGGGAACGACGCCAGAATAACGCTCCCAAGAGTGCCGCCAAGAGCGCGCCCAATCCGGCGATGATCGGCGTACGCAGCCCTTCTTCGGCGGGCGGTGGAAAGCCGGCCTTATGTCGAGGAGCGGGCGGCGCCAGGGGCTTTTCGGGTTCAGTAGCCTCCTTCGGAATCGGCGCGACCTTTGGGGAAATGCGCACGATGTTGTTCCCACCGTAGCTCACCACGTAGAGCGCACCATCCGGGCCGAGCCGAAAGCTGGAGAGATAAGGAACGTTCGCGATCTGGCGTAGCGACTTCGGGTCCACACCCTTGCGATCCGGCGTCACATCCAGCGTCCAAATCCGACCGCTTTCAAAATCTCCGAAATAATAACGACCTCGGAAGCGTTCGGGCCAACGCGCGTCATCGATGATAAGCCCACCGATCACCACGCTGTCAGCGCCTTTCTTCGTGGCCCGCTCGGCTCGATTCGGGTAGGAAAAGACCGGCAAAGTGCAGGGCCGTGACGGCTTCATGGCCGTGCAATCGTTGATCTTCCAGTCTGCGCGATCCGGATAGCGGTGCATGCCTTCCATGAAGGGAAACCCAAAATGCGTTCCGTTCCCACCCACCGAGATCTCCTCTTCCTGGAACTCCCCGACATCCCCAATCCAAAGTAGGTCGGTCTTAGGATCGACCCAGAATCGGAAACCATTGCGTACTCCCCAAGCAAAGATGCGCTTATCGGGTTTGCGCGAATCTTTGAACGGCTTGTTGAAGCGCTTGTCCGCGGGCGTATTGGGTGGAGGATTCGGGCGCTCGCAGCCTGTCACCACCTTCTCGTTCACCAACGGGTTATCGCTCGGAATGCTACCGTCGAGATTCACCCGCAGAATGCTGCCGTTCGCCTTGTTCAAGCAGCTCGCATATTTGTTGATAGGAATCGCCAGACTGCCCAGAGTGCCGTATTCCGGGTTATAACCGGTATCGCCCACCGATACGTAAAGCTGACGTTGGGAGATGAAGAGGCCCCCGCCGTTGTGATTGCGTGGCCCTTCCAAGCCCTTGTCGATGATGGGATGTCGAAGGTCCACCGTGACTTTTCCGGTCGCGTCGAGGACACCCGTTAAGACTTTGTGTTTATTGGCGATGTCCTTATCAACCGACGCGTAGAAGAAAAGCGTGCGATTCTCGGCAAAATCCGGATGCGGAAAAACGCCAAGGAGCCCCTGTTCGGTGTCGTTGGGCAGCACCTCGATCTTGCCCGCAGCTTTGTCTTGGCTACCATCCTTTCGAATCAAGACCATCCCCCCGTTGCGCTCCACGACCAGGGCGTTGCCGTCCTCGAACACGACGATGTCCGTCGGAGCATCCAAGCCTGACGCCAGCACGGTCGCTTCCAACGCCACCGACGGCTCCCCAGGTTCGATCTGCGCGTGAGCTCGAAAGGGCCAGGCCACACAACAGCCTGCAACGAACGACCCAACGAGACGGGCGCGAAGTGAGGGGGCACGTGTGATTCTACGCATAGGCTTGCGGGCGCGATGCTAGCATCCGACCCATGTGGCGGCGAGACACATCGAGGCGATCTGCGCTTGCAAGCACTGTCCTGTTGTTCGTTGCGGTTGCCGGTCTCGGTTGCTCCCGTGGTCCAGCACCCCAACCGATATCCAGAAAAACCGCGCCGAAGCCCTCACGCTTCAATCCCTTGAAGCCTCTTCCTCAGCAAACGTGCAATCTTTTCCGGGAAGCGCGCGCTCCCATAGCCAAGCTCAGCCAGACCGGCTGCGTGGATGCCCTGAACCCCAAACAGGCTGCACCGAGCCTCATTCCCTACGATGTTAACAGCCCACTTTGGTCCGATGGCGCGGGCAAGCAACGCTTCCTCGCCTTGCCGAGCAACGGGAAAATCCGCGTCAAGGACTGCGCGAAAGAGCCAACCTTGTGCAATTCAGAGCACGGGGCGCCCACTGTTAACGGCGATTGGGAGCTCCCGGTTGGCACGGTGCTGATGAAAACGTTCCTGTTGGGTGAGCGTTTTATCGAAACACGCCTGCTGATGCGATATAGTCAAGACACGTGGGCAGGTTACAGTTACGCGTGGAATGAAAGTCAAACTGATGCCGAGTTGCTTCCGGATTCACTCCGAGGCGTGGAGCGCACGTTCCGAATTCAGAAAGTGAGCCAGCATTGGTACTTCCCTTCCCGCTCGGAATGTTTTCAGTGCCACACGACCACATCCGGAGTGAGCCTCGGATTGGAGACAGCCCAGATGGACCGAACGTTCGCTTACCCCGAGGCGAAACCTGAGAATCAGCTCGACGTGCTCGGACGCCTCCATGTGTTTGAGTCAGGCCTGGCCCCAGCGCACATCCCTCCCTACCCCGCTCCGAGTGACGCCAGCGCGACGCTCGAAGCGCGTGCGCGCAGCTATCTGCACGCCAACTGTGCCGTTTGCCACACCCCGGGCGCAAGGTTCGACAGCATCGATCTGCGATTCACTACCGACTTCACCAAAACGGGGTTGTGCAATGCCGAACCGCACGCCCACGCCGGCTCGTTGGGGACCGCTGGGGCCCTCTTGTTGGTTCCCGGAGATCCAGCCCGTTCCATCCTTAGCCTCAGAATGCGTGCACGGCCGGGGTCGTTTCGTATGCCTCCGCTGGCGTCGGAGATCGAGGATGGCGCGGGCGTGGCCCTGATCGACGCCTGGATCCGCTCGCGAAAAAACTGCCTGTAACTGCCGGGTTCTCAGCTGATGCAAGATTTGGATTTACTGTCCTCCACCTCGGAGGATACGACAGGCCACCCGTGTTAGGCCTGCGCAATTATCTGGCTCTCAGCGACCCAGCACGCTCACTCTTCAGCGCGGACGAACGCGAATTCTTGGCGCGCCACCGTTCGAGTCCCGAGAGCGCCACCTCGCGTGTCGTCGCTTATAGCGTGTACGAGAATCGCTTTGGGAGAGCCGGCGGGATCTTCCCGGTGGCCCTCAACGCTACGGGAGAACTGAATCATCACACTGAGGTGCTGGTGCTCTCGCCCTATCATCGGAGCCTGCGCGGTGCGCCCGCTCTGCCCGTAGCCCGGCGCTTTGACGTGCCCTTCGGTAGGAACATTCACCCGGTTGAGCTCCTGGAGCACGTCGAGGCCAACGGCGTTACCTGGTACTTGCTTTCAGCCAGCGGCTTCTTCGACGCGCGCGGGGGCAGCGACGGCACTAACCCCTACGCTCACGACGTTACCAACAAGCTGCTCATTGATAGCCTCTTTTTCTGTCAAGCATTACCGCGGGCGCTCGCGGCGCTCGGGCGCGATCAGAATGTCATCGTGCATGCTCAAGACTGGGAGGTCGCTTCTGCCGCGCTCACGGTGCGCGAAGCACTGCTCGGGCGCATTCTCAAGAGCGCTTCGGTGGTGCTCACTCTCCACAATTCGTACGACCAGGGCTTTACGGGCGAGCTTTCGCTGATCACGCAACGCGAGTTCCAAGGCCAGGAACCGCCCGAAACGGTGCTTGGCACCATGTTGCCGCTCCTCACCGGAGCGTTGTCGACAGTGAGCCGGGAGTTTGCGCACGACCTGACGCACGATCCGTTGCAAACAGCTGTTTTTGCACCCCACCTCCAGAAGGAGCTGCGTCAGCTTCCAGTCGTCGGCGTGAGCAATGGGTTCTTCGGCCGCGACACTGAGCCCTTCAGCGCGCTCGCCAAACGCGCAGCAGAGCGCCACCTACCCGGCAAGATCATCGAAGAAAAGTCCCTCAAACGGCAGAAACTCCTGGCGTGGCTGGAGGGCTTCAACGATCCTCGGCAGCTCGGCAAGCTCACTTCAGGTAAAGACTCACGCCTCCAGGATCTGGATCGTCGCGTACCGATTTTTTGCATGTTTGGCCGACTGGATCCGGGTCAGAAGGGCTTCGATCTCCTGCTTCGTGCCATCGAAGCCTGGCCCAAGGGCTCTGCCAAATTCATATTAACGCCCAGCACCAGCGGTGCGCCGGAGAGCTACGTTGATGATTTTGTCGAGGTCGCAGAACATCGCTCCGGGGATTTGGTGGTTTTTCCGTTTCGAATGAGCGAGGGGTACGCAGAGATCTTGGCTGGCTCGAGCTTCGCGCTCTTCCCGTCCTTGTTTGAGCCCTTTGGCGGCGCTAGCGAAGCTTACTTCGCTGGTACGCCGGTCATTGCGCGAGCGACGGGCGGACTCACCGCCCAAGTCGCCGATTTGGATGACGCACCCCAACTGGCAACAGGCATCCTGTTTCGTGAGGGTCTGAGCCACGCACCGGAGATTGAGCTCAAGCAAGTGCACATCACTAAGTTTCCACGAGGCCGCCAAACCGTGCCGCTCTACCTAAAGATGGTGCAGGCGCTTTCAGAGGCACTTGAGCGAGGCACTCGGGCGTTCCAAGACGAAGCGGTTTATGGCCCTATGTTGGCTCGGCTGGGCAGCAAAGCCCGTAGCTTTTCCTGGGAAGATACCGTCCGCGGCTATAATGCGCTGTACGATCTGTCCGTAATCTAACCACCTGATGGCACCCGCCCGCCGCACCGTCCTCCCTGCTCACGTGCGTCCGTCGCGTGGTGCTTCGCGGCGTTTCTTGTGGCGCGCGTTAGTGCTCACTCTCGTTTTTAGTGCTGGCCTCGCAAGCTTCATGGGTGGGGCGACCGTGAGCGATCGCCCCCACGCCAGCGACAACGGCCTTGTCACCCAAGTGTACTACACGATAGGTCTGTTTGTGCTCGGCGGCATGGATTTGGGCGTGCCCAATGGTGGCCCTGCGTGGGCGCAAGCCTTGCTCTGGTTTTGCTATTTCGCGGCACCCGCGATCACAGCTGGCGCCGTTGTCGAAGGAGCGATGCGTCTTGTAGATCCGAACGCTTGGTCGCTGCGCAAGCTGGAAGGCCACATCGTGATTGCTGGAACGGGCGAGCTTTCAACGGTCTATTTGAAGCGTCTGCGTGCGGAGGGCGTGCAGCTGCCCGTCGTAGTAGTAGAGCTCAAGGCGGATCATCCGAACCTCGATCTTTTTGTGGATGCTTTCGGCGCGCGGGTGATCGTGGGCAATATTTCCAGCGAGGCGTTGCTCTCGACGCTGAAGCTTGATCTGGCTGAGCGCATCTTATTGTTAACTGGTGATGATTTCACCAACCTGAACGCCGCTTCTACGATCATCCACAAGTACCCCCAGCTAGGGAGTAAGGTCCTGTTGCACGTCAGCGATCTTGCCTTCATGCGCGCCGTAGCCCGGACACGGGTGGGCCGCGAGTGCGTAGTCTTCAATACCCACCAATTGGCGGCAGCCCACCTGGTACGCACCGACATCCTCAAGCATTTCCAGCGTACCGAGCATTATGACACCGTCGTTTTGGCTGGATTCGGACGCTTCGGGCAAACCGTGCTCGATGAGCTTCAGAAGACGATGTCGGGCGAGTTTGATCGCGTGATCATCGTGGACCTCACCGCCAAGCGCCACGTGATGACCTTCGAATCAGAAGTTGGATTCGCTTCAGGCTTCACCCACGTGGTGGTCAACGGTGACTTGCGCGACCCGGAAGTTTGGCAGGAGCTGCTCAGCTCCGCTGGGACGACGCCCCTGATTCTGCTGAGCTCCAGCGACGATGGCGCCAATCTGCACACAGCGCTTTGGGTCACCGCCAAGCTACCCATGGCCCACGTGATAGCTCGGAGTTTCGCGCATTCGGCCTTTGCCGA
>CAZSUA010000113.1:0-15412 GCA_964609655.1 uncultured Polyangiaceae bacterium
CTCCGGTCGAGCGCGCTCGCAAGTGCTCGGATACGGCATGTTTGGGCGCCTGTTGCGTGATCGCTTTGAGATCACGGAGGGCATGGACCCAGAACAGATCCGCAGTGAGATGCGAACCCGGGTCGCAGAGGTGCTCGAGGACCGAAAAGTGGGGGATGTTTGTTTCTTGCTGGCCCAATTGATGGGCGTTGAGTTTGAGGAGAGTCCCCTCACGCGGGCGATAGCCGATGATCCGGCCCAAGCCCGATTTTTACGGCGCGCGGTGGTGCGTAGCTTCCTCGAAAAAGATGCGCAGCTTTCGCCAATCTGCCTGCTCTTTGAAGACATCCACCATACGGATGATGATTCTGCCGAACTCTTGCTGTATCTGCTCGAGAACCTGCGGGGTGGAATCTTGTTGCTGTGCACGGCTCGCCCGGAACTGCTCACTCGCTACCCGAATTGGTCACAATACGGCGGCTCACGCCATCAGCTCCTGGAGTTAACGCCTCTCGGCCAGGATGAGAGTGTCGAGCTCATTAGCCAGCTCTTGAGCCCCTGTGCCGACGGACCACCAGACGCACTGATTGAAGCCAGCGTCGGGGTAGCCGGCGGAAATCCTGGCCTGCTTCGCGGCATGGTGAATATTTTTCATGATTCAGGGGTGCTGCAGCGAGCCGAAGATGGCGCGAGCGGCTGGGTGGTCAATTTGGATAAGCTTGCTAGCGTGCGCATGCCGCTCACGGTGGATGATGCGGTGGCGTTGCGCGTTTCTGCGATGTCTGCACTCGACCGGCGAGTCTTGGAGCATGCCGCTGCCATGGGCGGTGTGTTCTGGCTGGGGGGGTTGGTGACCCTGGAGCGAATGGAGCGTGCGACGCCGGCATTCTGGCAAGCTGACGATCGGCGCGACACGCTCGCGATTGCTAGAGCGCTCGACGACCTCGTGCGCCGCGATTACGTACTAAAGCTGCAGGATTCTGCGTTTTTGGGCGATATCGAATACGTCTTCAAGCACAACCTTGAGCGCCAGAAGATTGCCACGCTGACGACCGCTTCGGCGAGCCAAAAGTTCCATCAAACGATTGCTGATTGGTTGGCACAGAAACCCCAAGTCAAGACGCAGGAGAGCTATTGCGCCATGCTCGCGCAGCACCTGGAACAGTCCGGCTCCTTCACTCGCGCCGGCTTAGCTTACCTCGACGCGGGGGACTTGGCGCGCGGCCACTATGCTGCACGGAAAGCTGATGAGTATTATTCCAAGGGCCTTTCACTCCTCGGTGCGGACGATTGTCTACGCCGCATCGACGGCCTCCACAATCACGGTGACATGTTGCGCGTGCTCGGCAAAACGGATGAAGCCCTGGCGGCTTTCCGGGAGATGCTAAAGCTCGCTTACCAGTTTGCGCTGTTACCCAAAGGCGGCGCTGCCCACAATCGTATCGGGCGCTTGTGCCGTGATACCGGAGCGCTCGCCGACGCCCGCGAGCACTTGGACACAGGTCTCAAGCTGTTCGAAGCTGCGGAAGATAAGCGAGGTGTCGCCTCTAGCCATGACGACATCGGCATGTTGTTGTGGGTGCGCGGGGACTACACCGCCGCGCTCAAACACATGAAAACCGCGCTGGATATGCGCAAAGAAATTGGGGATCGGCGTTCGATTGCTCTCAGCCTGAACAATATTGGCTTGGTCTGGATGGAGCACGGCGAAGCCCGAAAGGCTGCCGAGGCTCTGGAAGCAGCCCTCCAAATCCGGCGTGAGGTTGGGGATCCATTGGGAGTTGTGGAGAGCTTGAATAACCTCGGGCGTCTCGCGCACGATCAGGCTGATCACGAAAGGGCGCTCGTGCTGTTCAATCAGGCGTACCAGGCCGCGCAAGATATTGGCGAGCACAACCGCATCGCCGGCGTGCTCACACGTATCGGCGAAACCCATCACCGCCTTGGCAATCCCAAGGAAGCCCTGCGCTTTCTGACGCAAGCCGAAGAGCTGTGCGACGAACTCGGGGATCGTTTGCACCTCGCGGAAGCCAAACGCGGGTTGGCCAAAACCTATCTGCAGCAAAAAGAGCTCCTAAAAGCCCGCCACGCCATCAAGCACGCGGTGGATCTCTTCGGTCAACTCCGCAGCAAAGTTCGCCTGGCAGCGGCGCTTCGCACACTCGGAGAGGTCACCGGAGCTGGCGCTTGGGGCGAGGGGCACGAGGCCAAAGCGGTGGATTATTTTATGCGCTCGATCGCGATCGCCAAAGAAATCGGCAATGAACTCGAAGTTGCCAAAAGTTATACGGCCTTTGTTCAATACGTCGCTCAGTCCTCGCACTACCAACAGAACGATGCGATTCTCCGAGAAGCCACCAAGCTCAAAGAGATGGCGAGCGAGATTTTTGAACGCCACAGCAACAAGAGCGAGCTGGCCGTTGCAAATGCCAAATAGGGAGCAAAGATGCTGCGTTTGAAAGCAAAAGCCGTGGGTAGAGTGCCCGTTCCGCTACCGGCGTATCAGACAGCGTTGGCTGCGGGGTTCGACCTGTGTGCCGCTTTATCGGCTGCGATCACGCTCTTGCCGGGTGCGAGGGCACTCGTGCCGACGGGGCTCGCGTTCGAGATCCCGGAGGGCTACGAGGGCCAGGTGCGGCCGCGCTCTGGGCTCGCTCTGAAGTCAGGGATCAGCATCGTGAATGCGCCGGGCACGATTGATGCGGATTTTCGCGGGGAGGTGGGGATTGTACTGATCAATCACGGCGAGTCACCGTTTGTGGTTGAGCCTTTGGCACGGATTGCTCAGCTAGTGATTGCGCCGGTCACCCGAGCACAGCTCGAATGGGCGACTGATCTCACAGATACGGCACGTGCTGTTGGGGGCTACGGCTCAACCGGAAGCCTTTAGTTTTCCCCGCGGACGATCCCATAGCCGCGGATCTTCTTGTGCAGATTCGTGCGTTCAACGCCGAGGAGCGCCGACGCTTTCGAGATATTCCACTCCAATTCTTGGAGCGTTTTAACGATATATTGGCGCTCTGCCGCGTCGCGATATTCGCGCAAAGTGAGGCGCTCGTCGGCAAGATCGGTGTCGGGCAAACGACTCCGGGGTGAACTTTCGGCCTCGTCGTCGTCGAACGGGCTGGCATGCGGATCTTCAGGCAGATCCGCCACGGTGATGCGGGCTTCAGACAAGATGGCCGCCCGTTCCACCACATTCTTGAGTTCGCGGACATTCCCAGGCCAGGAGCGCCGGGCCAAAACCTCAAACACCGCCTCGTCTATAGCCTTCGGCGGTATGCCGTTTTCGCGGCAAAATGCCGACACAAATGCCTCGGCCAAAGCTCGGATATCCTGGGGACGTTCGCGTAGGGCGGGCACGGCGAGCGGAAACACGTTCAAACGAAAGTAGAGATCTTCGCGGAAACGCCCCGCGACCACGAGCTTCTCCAGATCGCGATTGGTAGCGGCCAACACGCGCACATCCACGTGAATCACGTGTTCGGAGCCCACTCGCACCACTTCGCCATTTTGAAGCGCGCGGAGCAGCTTGGCTTGAGCCGAGAGATCCATATCCCCGATTTCATCTAAAAAGAGCGTGCCGCCGTGCGCCTGTTCAAAAACCCCTCGCGTGCGATTTTGGGCTCCGGTGAACGCGCCCTTTTCGTGCCCGAACAGTGCACTTTCGATCAGCTCTCGCGGAATCGCGGCACAATTGACCTTCACAAACGACGCCTCACTGCGCGGACTCAGCCGATGCACCGCGCGACTGATCAGCTCCTTGCCCGTGCCACTTTCTCCGACAATCAGGACCGTAGCCTTGGTGGGAGCCACCTTATCGATATCTTGAAAGAGCTTCTGGAGCGGCGCACTCGTGCCGATCATTTCGTAGCGTGCTCCCATTTCGGCACGCATTTCGGCCACCGTGCGGCTCAGCTGAGCGGCACGCAAACTATTCATGACGCTTACCAGAATGCGATCACGATTGAGCGGCTTCTCGAAGAAGTCCGTCGCGCCGAGCTTGATGGCATGCACGGCATCATGAACGGTGGCGTGACCGCTGATCACAATGACGGGTAAATCGCGGGTCGCTTCGTCAGCGCGAATTCGAGCCAATGCATCTAAACCGGACATTCCCGGCAGCTTGAGATCAATGATGGCTAGGTCGACGGGCTCGGCAGGGCTCGCGATGATTTCCAGCGCTTGCTCCGCATTTTCAGCCTCTAGGCAGCGGTAGCCTTCTCCAGTTAACACCATCCCCAAGGTCCGACGGATGTTCTTCTCATCGTCGACCACCAGCACCGTGGGTGCCACAAGCGAGAGTTGATTGCCGGAGGCCGTGGGGGTCATGTGGGCTGGGCTAAGGCGCGTGGGGAGGGGCACCGCTCGGAGCCGAGCCTTTGCCGATTTGGGTTAAAAAATGCTGAGCCGGGATCACAAACGCGCTCTCGGGGAATTCGGCGATCACCTTGTGCAGGAGTGAGCGAGCTTCTTCTGGCTTCTTCATCTTCAAGTAGATTTCCGCCAAAAGAACGTAGGCTTCCGGCTCGAGCCCGGCGCCCTTTTGGCTCGAAAGAGCGAACTTAACGCGTGCAGCCGCGGCTTCGAAGTGGTCATCCGTCAGATGAAATCGCGCCACGTACAGTTCGTGGCGAGCTAGTACCCCGCCCGTCACTTCCACCATGTAGCGGAGTTCGGGGAGCCATTTGGAAGTCGGGAAATCGGCTAGATGCGCCAGAATCGCGTTGTTGGCGTCCCGAACCTGCGCCAAATCACGTTCCTCAAGCGGTGGGAGCAAGGCGCTGTCGCCAGTCGACAAAAACAGCGATTTTGCAGCCCGAAATCGCGCATAGGCAACTTCTGGATCATTCGGGTGATCGTGGGAAAAGCTCTTGTAGGAGGTGCTCGCCTCCAAATATTTTTGCTGTTCGAATTCGGCGTCAGCGATGCGCAGCGCTGCTAGCCGACCCCAGCGACTGTTGGCGTAGCGGCGCTCGACCTCTTCCATCTGAGGCACCAAGCGCTCCCAGTCGTGGTCAAAATAGTCCTCCATGGCTGTGTCGTAGGCACGCTTAGAATTCTCGCGATATTCCGCGGCGGTCTCAGGGCGTTCGGAGGTTGCCGCGCAAGCCACCGGCAAAAAGAACAGGGAAGTAACAAGCCAATAGCGCCGCATTCGAGCCTCTCTGCCTATCGAATCTGCGAAGGCGGTGCAAGGGCCCCCTCCCATGCCAGGCCCCAGCACCGAAGGGAAAGCACGGAGTGGGCTTGATTAGGCCCACGACTCAGGTATTGAGTCGCCCCATGGCAGTGGACACCGTCCCGATGACACCCCGAGGGGCTCAAAAACTCAAGGAAGAGCTCCATCGGCTCAAAGAAGAACGCCCCAAGATCTCAAAGGAGATCGGCGTTGCCCGGGAGCACGGCGATATCAAGGAAAATGCCGAATATCACGCGGCAAAAGAGCGCCAAGGCATGGTGGAGGCGCGAATCAAGGATATCGAAGACAAGCTGGGTCGAGCTGAGATCATTGACCCGACGACGTTGATGGGAGCCAAGGTTAAGTTTGGGGCGACCGTCTGCCTGCTTAACATTGCGACTGAAGAAGAGGTTACCTACCAGATCATCGGAGCCGAAGAGGCCAATATCGATGAAGGCACGATCTCGATTTCAGCACCGCTCGCCCGCGCCATGATCAGTCGAGAAGTTGGTGACGAGATTTCGGTAACGCTCCCCGGCGGCAAGCGCACCTACGAAATTGTGAGCATCGAGTACAAGTAGCCGTGAGCTCTGCCGGTGCTGGGGTTCGGCGGGCAATGCTCGCTGTGTTCTGGGCATGGGGGTTGAGTCTTTTCGAGCTCTTAGTAGTACTTGGGCTCAACCGGGCACGCCTCACGGGATTCTGGGAGGTTCAATCCGGAGTACTGTTGCTGCTTCCAACACTCTGGCTCGCCGCTTCGGCGGTGGGCTTGCTGGGCGCCGCGTTCTGGGCACTCGTCACTCACGACCAACGACACACCCAAAGACTGGCGGCCCTCGGCCTGGGCGTTTTGATTGCCGGCTTTGCGTGGGGCGTTGGAGGTGGGCGCCATCTGGAAAACATCGCGTTGCGTGGCGGGTTCGCCGCGCTGATTGGACTAGGTGCGGCGCTGCCGGTCTGGTGGTTGGGTCCACGCCTGAATCGGGCGCGCCGGCTAGGTTCAAGGGCGCTTCAGGTTTCACTGGTGCTGTGCGCCATTCTGCTAGAAGTCGTTAACCAGCTTTGGTTGGTGAGGCTCTACCCAGCGTTTCACCTGTGCCTCAGCACGTTGGCCTTTCTGTTGATCGCAGGCGTGCCTTTTCTGGGCAAATTCGAAGCTTCCCAACGGCGTTCCCGAGCAGGGGTAGCGGTCCTGCTGGTTATCCTGGGCTGCGCCTTGGCTCTGAAGCCGAGCGCGGAACGCTTGAGCCATTTCGATAATTTCCGGCTGACACTGTTTGAATCGGCGCCGTCAGTGCGCCACGCAGTGAGTCTTGCAAGCCTGTTAGCACCGCCCCCGGCGCTTGAAGCCTGTTCACCCACCGCGGCCTGCTCTTTGCCCGAGGTGGGTCGGGCGACAGATACAGCGTTGGACTTACGCGGCCGAAGTCTGCTCTTGGTCAGTGTGGACGCGCTTCGTGCCGACCATGTGGGCGCCTACGGCTACCCACGCCCCACCACTCCGAACATCGATGAGCTCGCTCGCACTGGAACGGTGTTTGACTACGCGTACTGCCCAACACCCCACACCAGTTACTCGGTGACTTCCCTCATGACGGGGAAATACATGCGGCCCTTGTTGCTCCAAGGAAGCGGTGGGGACTCCGCAACCTGGGCCGAAATCTTTCGCACCTATGGCTACAAGACAGCCGCATTCTACCCGCCTGCTATTTTCTTCATTGATGGCGCACGATTTTCAGGCTTTCAGCAAAAAGCGCTCGGGTTTGAGTATCGTAAGGAGGAATTCGCGGAAGGCGATAAGCGAGTGGGGCAGGTGAGCGATTATCTCAAGCACCTGGAGCCCACAGCGCCCGTGTTCGTCTGGGTTCATCTCTTCGGACCTCACGAGCCCTATGAAGCTCACCCGGAGCACCCTTTCGGTGAACGGGATCTTGACCGCTACGACTCTGAAATCGCCGCCGCGGACGCCACGATCGGAAAACTCGTTCAGCTCATGCGTGGGCGCGACCCCAACACGCTTGTGGTTGTTACGGCTGACCACGGCGAGGAATTCGGAGAGCACGGCGGCCGCTACCACGGAACGAGCGTTTACGAAGAGCAGGTGCGCGTTCCGTTGGTTGTGCAAATACCTGAGCATCCGCGCGCGCTGAACTCTGCAAAAATCTCCGCCCCCGTCCAAACCATCGATCTTTTACCCACATTCTTGGACCTTCAGCGCATTCCCGTGGCCCCGCGCATCCGAGGGCGCAGCTTCGCAAGCCTGCTTTCGGGACCAACAACCCCATCTGACGCAGGCCTTGCCCTGGTTGAAACCGACGAACAAACCCTGTTGGCCGAAGGCACGCTTCGGCTGATTTGTGCGCGCCGCGTGGGCGCCTGCGCGCTTTACGATCTGAGGACAGACAGCGCACAGCTTCACGACATCTCTCGAAACGAGACCCAGCGCTTCACTGCCATGCGCTCCCGGCTAGCGGCACTCGCTGAATCTCACGGAAAATTCGAACAACAAGGGCTGCACGCCGAAGGGAAAGGCTGGCCTGCGCCGATCCTGCGCGCCATGGCAGGCGACGGCGATGTCGCACTCGATCTGGCCGCACTTCTGGACGATGCGGATTCGGGGATCCGCGCGAAAGCGGCTGAAGAGCTGTTTGGTTTGCGCCGCGTGGAAACAGCACCGGCGCTCCGCTTGGCGCTGCGCCGGGATGAGAACGAAAGCGTGAAAAGGTGGGCTGCCGTGGCGCTGACTCGCCTCGGGGAAGGGGCACCGCTCACCTTCGAACTCCTCCAAGATCGGGACCCTCAATGGCGCCGCGTGAGCGCGCTCGCGCTGGCAGAGGATGGAAATCCTGCGGGCCAGGCCGAGCTGATCGCCTGGTGGTTAGATTCGGAGTCGCGTGATTTTGAGCGCTCGCGTCTGATACTGAAGGCTCTGGCGCGGGTACGAGCGAAAGATGCGGTGTATCCGTTGACCCGTTCGCTTGGGGACGTGCGCCTTCGAGCTGAGATTGCGCGGACGCTGACGTCAATCGGGGATAAGGCCGCGGTGGGACCGCTCCTCGCTGCTTTCGCAGAAGAACGCTACCAGAATACCCGGGTCGCGCTCGGGGAAGCCTTGGTCGCGTTGGACACAGGACCGGGTGTGGCGGCGCCACTGGTTCGTTTTCTTGGCGTGCCAGACCCGCTCCCGAACGGGCTTTGGATCGGCACACGGAGCCGAGCGCTGGAGTATATCGGTGGGCCCACGCGACGCGATCTGGACCGGCTGCGCACCCAGAGCCCACTCGGTGTGGCTGTGCACGTGACCATCCCGAGCGGCGGAAACGGCCACGGGGTCCGCGTTGTAATCCGCGCGCGGGCACGGGAAGGTCAGGGCTGGGTGAGGGTGAGTTCGGGCAAAAATACCTTCAGCTATAACAGTAAAGGTAAGCTCGTAAGTTCGCGTAATCTGCCAACTCTTGATAACAACACAACTATCGAACTCCCTGTCCCTCGCGGCTCAGACTTCGTGCAAGTCCACGGCAACCTGAAAGCCGATTCTGGAGCCGCACCGGGCCAGAGCACCGTCTTCATCGTGGTTACGGCCGCAGGTGTCGAGCTGGATGCACTCGCCTTCGTTCCCCTGAGCGATGAGCTTCCGCCGCCTGCGCCTCGCCCCTGGAGCGCAGCAGGTGTGCCTGAATGACGCCGCACGAGAACTGCAGATCAGGTGCTAGGCAAGGGGGCTCTCGGTGGTATAGAGGCGCCCGTGTCTGAACAGGATTTACCGCAGGGTGCGGCCTCAAGGCGAGCACAAAGGCGTTCTCAGGGCGAGGTTGTGGAAGAAGCTGAAGAAGCTAAAGGGGGCGAGGGCGGGGAAGTCGAGGTTCGCCCTGCCACGGAGATCCGCGACCGCAATCAGCGGGTGCGTGAGCAGGCCGCTCAAAAGCGCGATGCTTCGCGCCAAACTAAGTCTCGGTCTTCCAAAGCGACTGGCTTGGGCACCACTGAGATGGTCGATGATGCGCTGACGCGCAGCACCCACGCAGCCATCGGCTTCACCAAGAAGCACTTCAATGTACTCCAGTGGGTGGTGCTTGGAGGGATCGCTACCGCGGTGGGTACGCATCTCTATAGCCACCGTCGGGACGGGCAGCTTGAAGCGGCATCCGACGTCATGGCGAATGCGCTCAGGGTTGAGAACGGCCGAATTGGCGACACCGGCGAACGTGGGCCGGACAAGATGACGGGCCTGGCTGACGTCCAACCTAGCTTTGGCACCGAGGCTGAACGCGGCAAGGCCATGTCGCGCGCGTACGAGCTTGCCAAAGCACAGGCAGCGAACCAAGGCGCCGCAGTCTTGGCAGAAATGGGCCAGGCCGCGGCCGCGTTCAATGCCCATAAATGGAGCGAAGCCGCTCGGCTCTATGCCAATGTCAAGGCGAGTGACATCGCCGCCGAAGACACCGATTTGAAGGCACGTGCGCTGCTCGGGATAAGCCAGGCCAAAGAAGGGCTCGCGGATCGCGAGGGCGCGCTCAAGCCGCTCCGTGAACTCGAGAACATGGGCGTTTCCAGATTCGTTCCTGTTGCCCAGTACCACCAAGCGCGGATGCTGTACGCGAAAGGGCAGGCGGAGAAAGCCAAGCCTCTGCTGGAAAAGGCACTGAAGAAGCTCGAGGCAGATAAGCCCAGTGCGGATGCCTATGCGCCACCTTCGGAGCTTGAATCTTCGGTGCGTGCGCTCCTCACCTTGATCGATCCGACCCAGGCTCAAGCACCGAGCTCCGGTGGGATGACACCCGAACAAATGGCGCGATTTCGGGCGCAGATCGACGCACTTGGCAAGAACTCGCGCGGGCCAAATCCTGGCAAGAGCGCTCCGACCCCATGAGTCTTTGGCTCTGTAAAACGCACAGAATCCGCGCCTCAAAGCAGTTGCTCTGGGCGGGGGCATTGAGCCTCTGCGCGCTCCTTGCTTGCGATGCAGGTCGCACGGGAGCGAACCCGGAGACTCCGCTTTGGAAATATCGTCCCAGCGGTTCCCTCAGCCTGGTTTTCTCCAAGAATCTCAAAGCAAAAAGCCGGACTCAAGGCGAGCCCCATGAACACGCTAGGGCAGCGCTGGACATCGATGGCCGTCGGTTGTTTCTAGGTTCTAGCGATCACGGGCTCTACGCGCTCAACGCCGCCGACGGCAACACGCTTTGGCGCTTCGAAACGGCTGGCCCCGTCAAGTCTACTCCGCTCTTCGATAAGTCCAGAAACGTAGTATTTTTTGGCTCCCACGATGGGGCTTTGTACGCCGTTGACGCCGACACTGGAGCCCTCCGTTTTCGCTTCATGACGAACGCCGAGATCCAGCGGCCGCCGGTTCTCAGCCAAGGCCGATTGATCGTGGTGAACGCCAACGACACCGTGCTCGCGGTCGATCCGAGTAACGGAAAGTTGCTGTGGTCTCAGCACAGGACACCTGCCATGGGGATGGAGATTGCCGGATATTCGGGTCCGCTCGTAGCCCACGGGCGCGTCTACGTAGGCTTCAGCGATGGCGTCGTCATGGGCTACAACGAAGCCACTGGAGCTCCCAGCTGGAACCCGGTCGATCTCGCTGCTGAAGCTGAGCAAGTGCTGGGAGATATTCCGACGTATCTGGATGTCGACACCACGCCATTAGCTGCGACCACCGAAGCCGGCCCGGCAGTGCTGGTCGCTAGCTATTCTGCAGGTGTTTTCGCGCTCGACGCTGAAACGGGCATTCAGCTCTGGGCAAACACGGCGCCACGCGGAGTGACGGAACTCACGCTGTGGCACGAGCCCGAACATGCTCCACGAGGCGGCCACCGTGCCGCGCTCCCGATCGCAGAAAAGACGCTAATTTTGGCCAGTAGCGGGACTTCTGGCCTTTGGGCACTCGATCCGCTCACCGGTTCGATACTCTGGCAGCGAGACCTCCCGAACGGTGCAGCCTCCAAGCCCGTGGCCACTCAGGGTGTCTTATTGTTGGCTGGCTCTGAATCAGGCTTGTTCGCACTTTCGCCGATCGACGGCAGTATCATCGACGGTGTGCATCTCTCTGGGGGCATCGACGCGGCTCCTGCGGCCTTTGGCAGTCGTGTTTACGCACTGACCAACGCAGGGGTTTTGCTCGGCCTGCATCTCCAGTCGCCGTTTTGAGCAGTCAGCCAATAGCGCGAAGCCGCCATTCCCAGCCCAGGTGCGTTCGCTCCGGCGTCATGCTGACCCACTGGGTATCGAGCTGAATGGGCTGCCATTTGCCGTTTGAACCTCCCTCGAGTACTTCGCATAAGATGGGTTATGTAAACTTTCTACACGGCCCTCGGCAGGTCGGTAGCTCGGCTGACTCCAGCGCAACGAACGGCTAAGAGAGTCCGTATGCGCGTTGGTTTGTTTATCCCGTGTTATGTGGATCAGCTCTATCCGGACGTAGCGTTGGCGACGCTCGAAGTCTTAGAGAGCGTTGGCTGTGAGGTTGTGTATCCCGAAGCGCAGACGTGTTGCGGCCAACCGATGGCGAACACTGGATGCTTCTCCGATGCCGTGCCCCTAGCGCGGCGCTTTGTTGCCACGTTTTCCGGGTTTGAATATGTCGTGGCGCCTTCTGGAAGCTGCGTCGCTATGGTGCGTTCGCACTACGCGGAGCTTTTGCACGACGACCCGAGTTATAAGAGCTTGGCTCCACGCGTGCTCGATCTAAGCGAGTTCCTGGTGGACGTGATTGGTGTCGAAAAGTTGCCTATTAGGCCATTTGCTTATCGCGTCGGACTTCACCAAAGTTGTCACGGTTTGCGTGAATTGCGCGTTGGCCGTTCGAGTGAGCGGATGCTAGATGACTTCAATAAGACAAGGCGAGTGCTGGAACGCATGACCGGAATTGAGTTTACCCAATTGTCGAGGCCAGACGAGTGCTGCGGTTTTGGTGGCACGTTTGCCGTGGCTGAGGAGGCTATTTCTTGCGCGATGGGCAACGATCGCGTCGCCGACCACGAGCAAGCGCAGAGTCAAGTCCTGACCGCCGGTGATATGTCGTGCCTGATGCACCTGGAAGGCCTGATTCGTCGGCAAAAGAAGCCTATTTCTGTGCTGCACGTCGCGCAGATCCTCGCGGGTCGCACCCCAGAGATTGGAAGCGTATGAGCACGCAGTTGGCGGTGCTGGCGCCCAGCAAGGCTCACCCCACTCGGGCAGCGTTGTTCGTAGCGAACGATGAGCGCATGCATTGGCACGACAAAGCGCTCTGGTTTGTGCGCCAGAAGCGCGATAAAGCGGCAGCGAGTGTGCCTGAATGGGAGCGTCTGCGTGAGCTTGCCTCCCAGATCAAAACGCACACGCTGATTCACCTTCCCGAGTATTTAGAGGCATTTGAAGCCAAGGCGCGAGCGCTCGGGGCGGAAGTGCACTGGGCCAAGGATGCAGCCGAACACAATGCGATCGTACTCGGAATTCTCGAGGCGGCCGGCGCCAAGCGCGTTGTTAAAAGCAAGAGCATGCTCACCGAGGAGTGCCACCTTAATCCGTTTCTGGAGCAGCGTGGATATGAGGTCGTCGATACTGATCTGGGCGAACGCATTGTGCAGTTCCGCAATGAAGCACCCAGCCACATCGTGCTGCCCGCCATCCACATCAGGAAAGAGGAAGTCGGCGACACCTTTCACGAACATCTCGGCACGGAAGCCGGCGCCTCGGATCCTCAATATCTCACCGAGGCTGCACGGGGCCACCTTCGAACAAAATTCATGGAAGCTGACGTGGGGATCACGGGCGTCAATTTCGCGATCGCCGAGACGGGAGCCTTGGTGGTGTGTACGAATGAGGGCAATGCCGATCTCGGGACGGCCCTGCCCAAGATCCACATCGCGTGTATGGGTATCGAAAAGTTATTGCCTCGCACTCGGGATTTAGCCGTTTTCCTGCGCCTTTTGGCGCGTTCTGCGACGGGTCAACCGATCACCACCTATTCCTCGCATTTCTTCGGGCCTCGCCCGCAAGGCAAGCTTCACATTATCCTGTTGGACAACGGGCGCAGCGGTATTAGCCAAAGTCCCGAGTTCAAGAGCTCACTTCATTGTATTCGCTGTGGTGCGTGCATGAACACCTGCCCGGTTTATCGTCGCAGCGGTGGCCACAGTTACGGCACCACCGTGCCGGGACCGATCGGCTCCATTTTAGCGCCCGCGCGTGACCCACAGGCCTTTCAAAGCCTCCCCTACGCCTGCAGCCTGTGCGGTTCCTGCACGGATGTGTGCCCGGTGAAGATCAACCTGCATGAACAGCTGTTGCTGATGCGGAATGAAGTGACCCTGAAGGGCTATTTGCCCAGGCTCAAGCAGCTGAGCATGACGCTCGCTAGCTTCGTCTTTCAACGGCCGCGCCTTTACGCTTTTTTGGGCGCGTTGGGCCGAGGTTTTGGGCGCCTGCTACCGAAGCGTTGGGTCAATAATCGACTGAATGGCTGGGGCCTTCAACGTGATCTACCGCCGCTTCCGGCAAAGAGCTTTCGCGCACTCTACCGCAACCGAAAGCTACCACGATGAGCAGCCGTTCCAGTGTTCTCGCGGCGCTTCGCGCTCGCCCCAGCGCCTCTTCGCCGGCTCCCCTGCCCGCTCTCGACGAGGCTTTTTGTACGTACCCAGATGCGTTGGCAAAGTTTGCAGAAGTGCTGGCAACGGTTGGCGGCAAGGCGATCTCGGTGGCTTCGCACGCTGAGGCCCAGGGCGTGCTTCAGAGTGAACCCGCGTATCAGGAAGCGAAGCTGATTTGCTCTCTGGTTCCCGGAATTGGAGTGCCCAACCTGGATCTACTGCAGGTAGCGGATCCGCACGAGCTTGAGGCTGTCGATTTTGCGGTGGCACCGGGGCGTTTGGCGGTCGCTGAGAATGCTGCCGTTTGGGTGCGCGAAGCGGATGTTCCGACGCGCGCTCTGTTATTCATCACTCAACATCTCTGCTTAGTCATCAGTCGCGCCTCGCTGGTGAGCAACATGCACGAGGCGTATGCTCAGCTTGAACTCGGAGGGGCAGAATTTGGTGTCTTTATTTCAGGGCCCTCAAAGACCGCAGATATCGAGCAAAGTCTGGTCATTGGAGCGCACGGTTCGCGCTCCTTAATAGTCTTTGTTGTCGGCTAAGTTCCTCGTCATCTGCCCTTTGGGCGGCCGCGTGTTTGAAGGTTTGCGTGGCGAACTCAAGGTTGGAGATGGCCCCTTTGGGCATACTTCGATACGAATTGGCTCCGGAAACGCGATGGCACGTCGGGATGGGCCCGCTACCCGCTGACCGAATCCCCGCCGCAAACTGCTACAACACGAATTGATCGTTGAGCCTCAGCACGGTCAGATTCACGCCCGCAAGCTTGGCGCATTCTGTCTCCACCTCGCTCTGGAATACGGGCTTGATATGATAAAGAAGTGTGGGCAAATCCTTAGCTTTTCCGAACTTCTTAAGATCTGCCACCAGGGTTCGTGGCGTGTGGTGGCCGCTTACCGTTGCCAACTTCTGCTGCCGATTCGGAAAGCTCACCTCCATCAGCAGGGCCTTCAGGTTGGGCTCTTCACGCAGGGCCGTCCAGATTCGGTCGGTGGGGCCAGTGTCGCCACTGTAGGCTATCGACGAATCAGCGTCGCGTATGACAAACCCGGCCGATTCGATCGTGTGATCCACTAAGATCGGCTTCACACTATAGCCGGCAACCTGAGTCCACTTCTCGGGCTTGAGTTCCAGGTAGGCAATCGTAGGTCGCCGAAGGCTCGGGATTTGTGAAAAATCAGGCCAAAGCAGATTATTGAAAAAGTGCCGTTTCAAGACGCGAAGCGTGCCCTTCGTGCCCGCAACAACGAGGGGCTCGCAACCGGCCTGACAACGATTGTCCGAAATCGTCGCCAGATCTCGGATGTGATCCAGGTGCGCGTGGCTCACCACGACGGCGCGTAACTTGAATTGACCTTCCAGCTCAAGGCCGCTCGTGAGCGAGCCGGCGTCGATCGCAAGCTCCTCATTCAGAACGAAAGCAGACGTCCGGTGCTTGGGCGTCTCACCACCATGACATCCAACAACCCGAAGCTCCATGCTAGCAAAGAACGGTAGGGCGTAGCAGCGCCTAAACCGTGACCCACATGGTACTTCGAGCTGCGAGGCCCGCAACCCCAGTTTGCGGGCCCGTCGGATGCAACAACTTACATATCGTAGTCGTCGTGGCCGCCGCCCATTCCACCCATTCCACCCATTCCACCCATTCCACCCATTCCACCCATTCCAC
>CAZSUA010000114.1:0-15402 GCA_964609655.1 uncultured Polyangiaceae bacterium
CGAGTATGCGCAAAAGCTGCAAGAGCTCGATTCGCTTGCTGGGACGTTGGGGATGCCACTTCGCGTTGTTGAGCGGGTTCACCGCAAGCCGACGCGAGGAGCGCAACCATCGCCAAGCCAACGCACTTATCCGTTCTCACTATACACCGTACCAGGAACCGCCCCGCGAAATGGCGGGACAATGTCTGTTTAGCCGCCTCCGCGTCGTCCCGCAATCCCCTCATTTGCATTCCAAATAATGTCACATGGCTCCTCCAAACTCTGTCGTTGCCAGTCCGTAGGCAGTTTGACCGGTCTGCTGTTTGCAGGGACGCCAATTCGATCTCATGCTACCGAAATGAAAGTGAATTCGCTCTCCCGCGGTCACAGTTATCACTCCCCGTTAGCCTTTCTTCTCACCACCGCGTTGTTGACGACTGGGTGTGCGGCGACAGCATGTCCTCCCGTAGGGTGCACCGACGTGGCTAACCTGCACACCGTTTTCGCCCGAGACGAGTTGCCAGACGGGCCTGCAACTCTGATGCTATGCGGCTTCGGCGGGTGCTTTGAGGGGACGTTAACAATACCGCCTCCAGAAGCGGCCACTCCCCCCGAGCTCGTCGACGCAGGAGATGCTAACGTTTCTCTTCAGTTTCGGTCCCTGGCCACGCCAACGGGGGTCGATCTTAGTGTGCGGTGGACCACACGTAGGCCACAGCCCGACACTGCAACGTTCACGCTCCGCGTCAGTGCTGCGAACGGGACAGTCTTGGTACGAAAGGGCGAGGTTGTGTACAAAGCGCACCAATTGCACGGTGACGACTCCGCCTGCGGACCAGTGTGCTTTAGTGGCGCAGCGGAGCTTGTCGCGCCGCCCAACTAATGGCGTGCGAGCTTCAACGGTGCCCCGTTGCGCTCGTAGGCGCTGACACAATGGCCCGTCGACGCACAGCCTGAACCCAAGGCTCAAGCCCGCACCTGGCCCGCAGCGAACGGCTCTGATGCGTGGCGGAGCATGCATAGTCGAAAAACGCTGGTCTTTGTTCACTTCAGGCGAGTCAAGGGGACCGCGAGCTGGGCTCCCCTTGCTCGGATCCCAAGCGTCCGCTCCTACTGGCAGGTGCCAGCGTTACAAACTGTACCGCCGCCGGCGCTGCAGTCTTCGGCGAATGAGCAAGCCGCGAGGTTCGCGGGAGCACAGCTGATTGCAACCGTAGAGGCCCCCTGCGCACAATTGCAGCAGCTCAAGTCGTTGCCAAGCGCGTCGTAGTTGCATCCAGCGAGCGGAGCTTCAGCTAGCTGGCATGGATCGCCCACCGTGCCAAGAGTGAAGGTCCCGTCAGCGGCGGTTTCCGTGAATAGCGCACTATCGACAATGCTCCCGTCGGGACATTCCGCAGCGTATCCGTCGCAGACCACGAATATTGAGTTGTTTTCCGTGTCTTCGACCTGCGTACAGCTCTCCAATCCGGCGTCGCCGTCGATATTTTCCGTCCAAGTGTAGGAATTACTCCCACGTAGTTAGCCTGATGCGTGACGGAAATATAAAACGTTGACGTTTTGGACCGTGAGGTTCACGTCTGGCTGATCGAAGGGGATCACGGTAGGAGTTGCGGAAACAGGATGATCGATATGCGTGGCAACCAGGGGTGACGGCGTGAGCGGCATGCTCAATGCAGCCTCACAGGTTCCCTCGTTGCAAATGTTGGGTTGGGTACAGTCCGAGTCGTCAAGGCACTCAGTGCCAACCGTTAACGAGCAAACGATATCCTCACCACCCCTCGTAACGTCGAGGTAAGTGCGAAATAGCGTCGCGTACACGTGGGCCACATCCACGCCCAACACCAAAAACAGCCACGCCCACTCAGGAAACGGATCTGTTGACCAATCTAAAACATGATTGAACGCGACGAGCAACAACGCCAACAACGCGCTCCCGCCGAACACGCTGAGCTCCAACCGTGGCGACCAAATCCAGGCACCCCCAATGCAGGTGTGCTGTGCTCGTGCGCTTGGCATCGACACGCGCGTGCATGGATCAGCCATACAGCGATTTAAATGGGATCTGGGTCAGGCCTGCCACCTTCTCGGCTGCGCTCACCCCCTGATACTGAGCTTCTTCAAAGAGCGGCACACCCGACAAATCGGAGTGAGCCGCAAACACGTTCGGAGCCACAACGCTCGCGCGTCGCCGCCCCTCTGAGCTCCAGAAGCCGACGCTAGGGCGCACCATCGCATGGCCCCACCGCCAAACATCGATGCTACCCACCAGGCTCCTTAGGTCGGGGTGAGCACGCTCAAGGTCAGCCAAGATCGCGTCGCAAGCCGTCGCGTGGTCGAGGTGTAAGAGCTTCTTCCTCTCCACTGCCAGCTCCGCGCTGACGAGCGGCAGGTAGTACGTGAGTACGGTGGGTCCGAAGTCGGAAAGCGCCTGGTGGGTGGCTACCACGTAACCCACTGAAGGGCTGCCATAAAGCACGTTATCCCAAGCCATGGGGAAGCCCGCCTCCTTGGGGCGACCGTTTAGATGCAGGTTAGCAACGAGCCAGCTGGAGTACTTAAACTCGCGGAAATACGCCGGAGGTGATGTTCTAAACGGCACCCAGAGCCGCTGAATGATGAACTGCGGCACGGCCAAGATCGCGGCGCGCGCGTGCACCACCCGGGTTCGCTTGCTGGCAACATCCAGCACTTTTAGGCTAACGCCAGATGTATGAGGAGAAACCTCGTATACCAACTGGCCCGAGCTCACGCGCTTGCCGGCACGTTCAGCGAGATGCCGGACCAATCGACCATTCCCCTCAGGCCAGGTGAGAAATGGCTGCGTCGGAGCGCCCGCCTGCGGCTGGCGTGCGACGAAATAGAAAAGGAGTGCCCAGGCGCTCGTGGTGGCGAGCGTGGCGCCGTAATCATCGCGGCAACAGTAGTCGAGGTACCAGAGAACCCGGGGCGAGCGGAAGCCGTGAGTCTCGCAAAACGCCGCCGCAGATTGCTGATCAAGGACCGTGAGATCGGCTGATTCTGCTGAATACGCCACGGGGAGCGTGAAGGCACGTCGCGCCTCGGAGTCCCGGAAACCCGCCCACTTTTGCACCAAACTCTCAAAGCGCTCAAACTCCGCGAGGTCTTCGGGACTGGCCCCCGCCGCGGGGAAAAACCCCTCATGCCAAGCACCCTCGCAGAAGATCCGCTCTTCAGGCTCCCGGATCAGAACGTTTTCTGCTGGCTCACCGCGCTCATCGAACGCGCCAACCTCTTGCAGCAGCCTACGCAACGCTCCATTCTCTGCGCCCGGAAGCGGCACATAGTGCGCGCCCCACGGGTACGCACTCACCGACGAGATGCCCGAGGTGCTCGTTCCGCCCAACCACCCATCCATTTCAAACAGCTGAAAATCCGATAAACCCAATTGATCGAGCCGCCACGCTGCCGAGAGCCCGCTAGGTCCACTGCCCACGATCGCGATATCAACAGTTACAGGTTTCGCGTCGTCGGTCTGTGAAGCCAGCCGAGCATCGCGCAGCAGATGCCCGAGTTCTGGTGAAGGTCCCAGCAGGCGCCCCCGGACCGGGCTCGAGCGGCGACACGCGTGAGCGGCCAGCGGTGCGCCCAAAAGGAGCGTCAAAATCTCCCGTCTTGTGGTCATGCCAAGCAGCAGCGGCACTCGGGACACATTCTAGATGGCCGCAAGCTTAGGCTTCGTTTGTCGCTCGGCTTCGGCCACCAGGCGCGAATAGGCGCTGAACTGAAAATCGTCTTTTTCCTCGATCCGATGAGTAGCGCCTGGGGGCAAGCTCATGCTGCGCATGGGCGGTGGCCGACCCGCGAATGAGGCCAGGCTCGACTTTCGAATGCTCTCGTCTATCCGAACCCCTGCGCGATCAGCAATCAGCTCAGTGAGACGCCGCAGATCTTCCGCAAGATTGCCGGTAGGCTCGGGAAGCAATGAAAAATCGAAGCCGCGAGAGTCAATTCGCGCTGCCCACAGTACTGTGTGGAAGTGGAGATCGGCTCCTGCAAAGGCTTCCTCGGTTCCCGCGTTGAACGTCTCTCGAAAAACAGCCACCTCCGCAGCGCTCGGGGCCAAAGCGCGCATCGAACTGCTACTGGAGCTGCCGCTCCGCGGTTGGTGGCGCCCCAGGCGAACCTCGCCGCGCACGATCGTGAGGAGCGCCTGATATGGAATATCCATGGCGCGCCCTTGGAGAAAGAGCACCAAATGGTCTGGCTTGAGCTCAAGTGCATCCAGTTTGACGATTTTGCGCTGGGGGTCGTGGGCGAACTCAGAGTCTACCAGACACGCGTGGAAGCCGTTGCCACGCAAGGTATTAGCGAGTTCAGTCGCTTCTGCCAGGTCACCTAACGTCTTCAGCAGGCTCCAGCTACCCGTCCGGACCCGGTTCTTCAGATCGTACACGACCAAGCCCGTCAACTCTGCAAGCCGTTGATAGCTAGAGGGGGATGTGTCAAAATCGGGGGCGAGCAGGATGAGCATGAAAGAGCCGGTATCGGCGCAGAAGCGTAGCGCAAAACGCCCTGACGCCAAACTTGCTCGAAGGCCCGGCGGCGTGCGTGCTAGAAGACGCCCCGTTTCTAAGCGGAGTATTTCTTGATGATCAACTGGTCTGGCTTCACCCATGCGCTCTTGGCTACCTTGGCGTACTCGGCGCTCGGCATCGCGCTGTTCCTCCTGAGCTTTCTCTTAATTCAGAAGCTCACCCCCTTTTCGATTCGCAAGGAAATCGAGACCGACCATAACGTAGCGCTGGCGATCCTGATTGGCGCGGTGATCTTGGGCCTTAGCATCATTATTGCTGCGGGCATCAGCGGGTAGTCGGTTGGGTGCAGACGCAGCCCATCCCCAACTACCGTGCACTGGTTGCACCGGGTAACGACCCTATGCCTCCCGCTACGTGGATCGTGCTCACCATGATCCTGGTGATAGCCACGACGGGCCTGGTGTATGAACTCGTGATGGCCGCCGTTGCAAGTTATCTTCTCGGCGATACGGTGGTTCAGTTCTCACTCATCATTGGTGTCTATCTTTCGGCGCTGGGCGTGGGTGCCTACCTTTCGCGGTTCGTCGAAGCAGACCTTGAGCGAGTGTTTGTGAGTGTTGAGCTTGCAACGGGCCTCTTGGGCGGGCTCTCAGCCCCGGTCTTGTTCTTGGCGTTCGCGTATGCCCATGCCTTCGGGTTCGTGCTGTATGGCTTGGTGCTGCTGGTGGGCATGTTGGTGGGCCTAGAGCTGCCACTCATGGTGCGCCTGCTTCGGGACACACTCGAGCTCCGGGAGTTGATTTCCAGAGCGTTAACCTTCGACTACATTGGCTCGCTCCTCGGCTCGGTGGCCTTCTCGCTCTGGCTCTTTCCAGAACTCGGCCTGGTGCAAACCTCCCTCCTGTGCGGCGCGTTGAACGCCCTGGTGGGTTGGTTTGGGGCGCGGCTGCTGTTGCGAGACGCGAGAGCTCGGTATTTGGCTCAAACTCAGGCCTTTTTGGTACTTTGCCTCCTCGGAGGAGTGGGTGTCTTTGCCACTCCGCTCATGTCGTTTGTGGAGAGTCGATTCTATCGCGGGGAAACCCTCCTGCACACGGAGCAGTCTGCGTATCAGAGGATTGCCCTTACCGAGCACGCGGGCGCACTCAGCTTGCACTTGAATGGCAATTTACAGTTTTCAGCTGAGGACGAGTACATTTACCACGAAGCGTTGGTGCATCCCGCGATGCTGTACGCGCACGAACGGAGGCGCGTGCTGATTGTGGGCGGTGGCGATGGCCTCGCGCTCAGGGAAGTTCTGAGATGGCCAACGGTGGCGAGTGTCGTGCTGGTGGAGCTCGATCCGCGGATGACGGAGCTTTTCGGCTCTGAACCACGTCTCACTGCGCTCAACAAGAACTCGCTCACCGATCCTCGCGTTCAGATTGTCAACCAAGACGCGATGGTGTGGCTCCAGCACACAGAGCAGAGCTTCGACGTCGCCATTGTCGATTTCCCCGATCCAACGAACTACAGCCTGGGCAAGCTCTACACTGAGTTTTTCTATCGCGAATTGAACTCGCACTTGAGCCGCGGAGGCGTCTTTGCCGTACAGTCGACGTCACCACTCTTCGCACGGGAATCCTATTATTGCATCGTCGAGACCTTGAAGGCGGCCGGGCTGACGACAGCGCCCTTCCACGCCTTCGTTCCCTCTTTTGGTGAATGGGGCTTTGTGCTTGCTGGGAGTAGCCGGCTCGAGCAACAGGTGCCACTCCCGAAGGGTCTCCGCTTTCTGGACGTCGAACGCCTCCGCGCTCTGTTCGTTTTCTCGAAAGACATGCAACCCGTCCCGGCTGTGCCGAATCGCCTCAATACACAGGCATTGGTGCACACTTACGTCTCAGACTGGCAAGGCCTCAACTAATCCCCCGCGCTCCCCACTCTCGTGTAGAGCCGGCTTCCGCACGGTGCTAGAAGACGCCCAGAAAGAACGAGGTCCCTATGCGTCATCTCACAGTGCTCTCCCTGCTCGGCACCCTCTCACTCGCGGCAACATGCGCCCTCAATGCGGGGGCGGCGCCGCTCGCTCAAGAACCAGCAAAGGCTGCTGCCAAGCCCGTAGCGGTCGTGCCCGTCGCACCTGTTGCACCTCCGGCCATCGGCCACACAGAAAGCAAAGATCCAGCGCTCACGGCGCTCGAAGAATTACGCGCCTCCATTCAACGGCTCACGCTCGAAAATGGCCTACGTGTGGTGCTCAATGTGGACTCCACATTTCCAACTGTTGCCGTTTCAATGACGTACGGCGTGGGTTCGCGAAACGAAGAAAAAGGGCGTAGCGGTTTTGCCCACCTGTTCGAACACATGATGTTTCAGGGCAGCCGCCACATTAAAAAGGGCGAGCACTTCACCCTGGTTGCGGCGCGCGGCGGCTCCATGAATGGCACCACCTCCGAGGACCGCACCAATTATTATCAAGTGTTGCCGAGCAACGAACTCGCGCTCGGGCTCTGGCTGGAAGCCGATCGCCTGAAGTGGTTGAGTGTGACTCAGGAAAATTTCGAAAATCAGCGCAAAGTCGTCCAAGAAGAGTACCGGATGCGGGTCGCCAACGCGCCTTATCGAATGGGGCATATCCGTCTCGAGGAGCTCGCCTATCAGGGCTATTGGCCTTACGAGCACTCAACCATCGGCTCCATGGAAGATCTCGACAACGCCCAGCTGGAGTGGGTGCTTGCTTTCCACCAGCGCTACTACGCGCCCAATAACGCCGTGCTCACGGTGGCGGGGAACTTCGACGCGGATGAAGCGGTGGCACTCATCCGGCACTATTTCGGTGAAGCCGCGCGTCAGCCGAGCCTCTCGCCATTTCAGTTCCCCGCGATGCCAGAGCAGAAAGCCGAAAGGCGCGCTCAGGTGGAAGACTCCAACATCAAAACGCCTGGATTTTACTATGCTTGGCCGATCGCTCCGACCCATTCAGCGGAACACTATGCGATCGAGCTGGCGGCCCTCGTGCTCACGGATGGTGAGAGTTCGCGCCTGTACCGTGATCTCGTGCTTGGCAAAGCGGTCGCGCAGAGCGTGAACGCCTGGACGGGAGACCACCCCGGACAAGATATGTTCGAACTGCAGGTCGTGCTCACGGAGCGAGCGAAGCTTGAGGCGGTTCAGAAAGCGGTGGACGCTCAGATCACCGCCCTCGGCACTTCTGGACCGACACCCGCCGAGCTCGCACGGGCCATGAATCGCCTGCGCACCCACTTCATCTTTGGCCTGCAATCCAACATGCACCGGGGCATTCGCCTCGGAGAATATGAATCGATCTGGGGAGACGCGCGGCTTCTCACGCGCGAACTCGAAGGTTACCTGCGAGTCACACCCGAAGCTGTGAAACGCGCTGTTTCCAGCATGCTCGTGTCGAGTCGCCGCAGCGTTGTCGAAGTGAACCCTGCACGAAAGGCTGCCAAGTGAAATACTGCCTCCCATTCCGTTTTCTGTCGTTGGGCTCCCTGTTTTTGGGTTTGGTCGCGCTCGAATGCCGCAGCCCCGCGCTTCCGCAGAGCCCGGCACCCCTCCGAGCAGTCGCGCCTCGGGCTCCGCTGAAGGTCGAAGCAGATCCATTTGCAAGCCCCCCACCGCGAGGCCTGACACCTGAACTCAAGTTTCCGAAGATTGAGCATCGTAAGCTGAACAATGGCCTTGAGCTGCGCGCTATTCGCCATGGCAGATTCCCAATCATTGAGTTGCGCCTGGTCATTCAGTCGGGCGTCGCCTCAGATACAGAAAAGGCCGGCCTCGCCAGCCTAACAGGCGAGCTGCTCAAAGCGGGTGGGGCTGGGAAATACACCAGCCAATCGCTCATGGAGCATGCGGAAACCTTAGGGTCGGGCCTGGATATCGTCACCAGCCGCGACAAAACACAGATTTCAATGTCCGTCACGCGACACAATCTTGAGCCGGCGCTCGAGTTATTGGCGGCCGTCGCCACCGCGCCGAGGTTCGACCCCGCAGAGTTCAAGAAGCTCAAGGAGCGCGAGCTGGATCGGGTCAAAGGCTCCGCGAAAGGGAGCGCCGGCTGGGCCGCCAACATGTTGATGCATCGCGAGCTCTTTCGCCTGCCTTCAGGTCAGCACGCCTATTCCAAGTACGACGCCAGCCCCGAAAGTCTGAAGGCGCTCACGCTTTTGGACTGCAAACGTTGGTACAAGGCGAACGTCACTCCAGGCAATTCGGTGCTCGTTGTCGCAGGCGACATCGATACGGAGGAGTTGTCCCGTGAAGCAGAGCGCCTATTCAAGAATTGGACGGGCGGTGCGCCCCCGCTTCCGAACTTCACGCGCCCCAATTTGCCTGAGCAAACGAGCGTCTGGATTGCCAATCGACCCGGCGCAGCTCAGAGTGAAATCCGCGTGGCAACGCTCGGTCCGGAGCGCACTGTCGAACACTGGGCTGCCCTCGCGATTGCTGATCAAATTTTGGGCGGGGGCGTTTCGGGCAGGTTGTTTCTGGACGTGCGTGAGCAGCGCTCGCTGGCGTACAGCACGTACTCTGACGTGGCGGAGTTAGCGCATGGCCCAGTGCCCATCATTCTCTCCGCCGGCACACAAACCGCCAAAACACCGCTGGCGGTGCAGGCTTTGCTCGACAACTACATTAAGCTCGGCAATTCCCCGCCGAGCGCTGACGAACTGCAGACCGCGTCGCAATATCTCTCTGATAGCTTCCTGATTCAGCTGGAAACTCTCGGAACGGTCGCCGAGCTCAGCGCGCATCTCGCCGTGCTCGGGCTCGCCGACAATTACTACGACCAGTATCGGCAACAGGTGCGTGACCTGAACGCCGCCACCGTCGAAGAAGTCGCCGCCCGCTATTACGTGCCGGGGCGCGTCATCATCGTTGTTGCCGGTGATGCGGATCGAATTGCTAAGCCGCTGACGCGATTTGGAAAGGTGAGCGTGGTGGATCCCGAGAAGGAGTTTGCGACTCAGGTGCTGCTTCCCCATGATCCAAATGTCACACTCGACGTACCTGAATGAGCTGAGCCAGTTCGACTCAGCCTTGATTTGAAGCTAAGCTACTGGCGTAGCGCCTCATGTTGCTCCGTCGCTCTGTCCCACTCCTTTGGCTGACGCTTCTCGCGTGCAGTGCGGAATTTCGCGCGGGCGACGCGCTGAATGCGGACGCTTCAGGCGGAAACGGCCTCGTTAGCTTGGCGCCCGGCGTACTTCCCACGGTGTCAGGAGGAGCCAACGGAACAGGCGCAAATCATGAGCTCGACACGGGCTCGGCGCTGGGTAGCGGCGGCTCGCCGGTGAGTTCAGGCGGTAGCCCTCAAGGGGGCACCAAGGCCGGCAGCTTCTGCGCTGTCGGCAAAGTAACGCTCCGGGCGGTTCCGCCGCCAGCCGCCCCAGCGGGCAGCTATTGCGGAAGTGCCTGTTCTGTCGGCTGGCTCGAAATCACCAGCAGCGAAGGGGCAAGCGTCGTCGTAGATCTACCGTGCGGGGCGGTAACCTGCGACCTCTGCGAGCAGACCGTTTGCACGGCAGATGTTTGTAAGAACGCTCCGCTTGCCAAGCTGGGCCTGGAATATGTCTGGGATGGCACTCGGTTTTTAGCTAACTCCTGCGGCGGCACGAGTCTTTGCCAGGAGAGAAGCTGCGTCCCGCCAGGTCGTTACATGGCAAAGATGTGTGTGGCTCTGACCGAGACAGCCGTCGGAGGTGTGTGCGTGGCCTCCGAAAAGGTCCTGTGCGCCCCGCCCGTTGCCTTCGATTTTCCGGGGACGGCCATCGTCACGGGCACGTTGCCTGTCCCCTGAGTTTCATTCGACTGTTGGGCCGGGTGGAGTTCCTGGGGATGAGTTGGGGCTATCACGTGTCGGATGGGTGGGTAAATTGTGTTCAGGGGGCGCGAAAGTTCAGTAAGCACGAGCCCTTAGGGCCCTTGGGCTAATTCTAGTGGTTTTAACTTGCCGAACCCCAATTGATTGGGGTATCAGGGTGGTTCTTGGGGTTCTCACCCCGTCTGTTACGTGCACACGATCTCAGGGCTTGAAGACAAATCTAAGATGCGGTACTGAACTTCTCTTCACCTGAAGTCCAAAAAAGGAAAGTCGCAACGACCACCCCGAACCGACTCACGCTCCCCGACGAGGGGGTGCCAGGGCTGGCTCAGGGATTCGAAAATAAGTTGGCGGTGATGGGTGGGCCATCACCCCTAGACCTGCCCGAGCAGCCTGTCGGCTGACTTGGAACGGGTCCAGGTGGGCGTTTGTCTGGGGTCCGTCAGCGTCTGTATGTGTGCATGAGTGGGATTCGTAGGCAAGCAGAGTCTTAATTGAACTGAGTTTTTTGAGGAGGCAATTGATGGCGCAATCGACGATCGTGGGTCAGGAAATTGGCGTGAAGAGTGGCGAAGTCCGGCGTAAGGCGGCACCGAGCGAGAAACAAACCGGGGTGAAGTTTCGCCGCCGCTACACTCTGGCGGGTGAAGATCCGCTGAAGTCCACGGTGTGGGAACGCCGGCAGAGCGTGATCACCAATCCTGACGGCTCCGTGGTCTTCAAGATGGAAGGCGTGGAGATCCCAAGCCAATGGTCGCAGCTCGCCACCGACATTGTCGTGTCAAAGTATTTCCGCAAGGCGGGCTTACACGGCGACAAAGACCAAGGTGAAGTCAGCGTTCGCCAGGTCGTCGAGCGTATCTCTAAGACGATTCGTCGTGCCGGAGAGGACTTCGGCGGATATTTCGAGAGCGCGGAAGACGCGCAAACTTTTGAAGACGAGCTGACATGGATGTTGTGCCACCAGTACGGCGCCTTCAACTCACCCGTTTGGTTCAATTGCGGGCTCTTCCATCAGTACGGAATTGAAGGTTCCGGCGGCAACTGGGCGTGGAATCAAAGCACTGATACCTTCACCGAAACCGCCAACGCCTATTCGCGCCCGCAGTGTTCGGCCTGCTTCATTCAAGCCGTTTCTGACGATTTGATGGGCATTTATGAGCTGATTAAGAATGAGGCGCGCCTCTTCAAATATGGCTCAGGCACCGGTAGCAATTTTAGTTCCGTGCGGGGCAAGCAGGAAAAGCTTTCCGGTGGTGGCACATCGAGCGGGCTGATGAGCTTCCTCGAAGTCTTCGACAGAGCAGCGGGAGCCACGAAGAGCGGCGGCACGACGCGGCGCGCGGCGAAGATGGTGTGCCTGGATATGGACCATCCGGAAATTGTGGACTTCATCACCTGGAAGGTCCGAGAAGAGAAGAAGGCGCGCGCCCTGATCGCTTCCGGCTACGAAAGTGATTTTAATGGCGAAGCCTACAAAACCATTGGCGGACAGAATTCAAACAACTCAATTCGTGTTACCGATGAATTCATGAAGGCCGCACTCGGCGGAGGCAAGTGGCAAACCACCGCTCGCACGACCGGTGAAGTGATCGACACCTACGACGCTTCGGAGCTCTGGAACACCGTCGCGGAAGCTGCGTGGAATTGCGCCGACCCGGGCGTGCAATACGACACCACGATCAATCGCTGGCACACCTGCCCCAACACTGGCCCGATCAACGCTTCGAATCCGTGTTCCGAGTACATGTTCCTGGATGATTCAGCCTGTAATCTTTCCTCGCTCAATCTGATCAAGTTCCTGAGCGATAAGGGCGAGTTTGACGTTGAAGGCTATCGACACGCCGTCGACGTGTTCTTCATGGCTCAAGAAATCTTGGTGGATCTCTCAAGCTATCCGACCCAGGGCATCGCCAAAAATTCCCACGATTACCGCCCACTAGGCCTAGGCTACGCGAATCTCGGCACCTTGTTGATGCTGCTTGGGATCCCATACGATTCCGATAAAGGCCGCTCGATCGCCGGCGCATTGACCTCGATTCTGTGTGGGCATGCCTACGTTCAGAGTGCCAACATGGCGCGCGCCAAGGGCCCCTTCCCTGGCTACTACAAGAACCGCGAGCCGATGCTCAAGGTGATGCGAATGCACCAGGAAGCTGCGTACGCGATCAACCGCGATGAATGCCCGGACATCCTCTGGCGTGCAGCCTGTGAGGATTGGGACAATGTGGTGGAGCTGGGTGAAAGCTTCGGCTTCAGGAACGCACAATCCACCGTTCTGGCACCTACGGGCACGATTGGCCTGTTGATGGACTGTGACACGACGGGCATCGAGCCTGATTTTGCGTTGGTTAAGTTCAAGAAGCTGGCCGGCGGTGGCTACTTCAAGATTGTTAATCAGTCAGTGCCAGAAGCGTTGCGCCGCTTGGCCTACAGCGAAGCGCAAATTTGCGAAATTGTGGCCTTTGTGTCCGGCACCAACACCTTGTTGGGAGCACCCGAGGTGAACCGCGGTTCGTTGCGCGAGAAGGGCTTCACTGACGAAGATTTGGCCAAGGTGGAGAACGCGCTGGTCGGTGTGTTCGACCTGGGAATGGCCTTCGCTCCCTGGGTCGTAGGCAAGGAAGCTTACGAGCGCTTGGGTGTGACAACCGCCAAGATCAGCCAGCCCGGCTTTAGCTTGCTGAAACACCTCGGTTATACGGCATCGCAAATCGAAAAAGCCAACGATGTCATCGTCGGTCGCATGACGATTGAGGGAGCTCCCGGCCTGCGCGCAGAGCATTACGCCGTTTTTGATTGTGCGAATCGTTGTGGCAAGACGGGTGAGCGATTTCTGGCTCCAATGTCGCACGTCAAGATGATGGCTGCGGCTCAGCCTTTCTTGTCAGGCGCGATCAGCAAGACCGTCAATTTGCCGAGCGAAGCTACGGTCGAAGATGTTCGGCAGATCTATGCTGAAGGTTGGAAGCTTGGGCTCAAGGCCGTTGCTCTGTATCGCGACGGCTGCAAATCCTCGCAGCCGCTCTCTACCAGCGACAAAAAGACCGAACAAGAAACCGAATCGCCAGCTATTGCCGCAGCGGTTCAGGTTCGGGCGGCGGCCATTCCGACACAGCCACAAGGTTCTCGCGTACGCTTGCCTAAGAAGCGCCGCGGCTTCACTCAGGAGGCGCAGGTCGGTGGGCACAAAGTCTTTCTGCGCACGGGTGAATATGAAGACGGCTCATTGGGTGAGATCTTCATCGACATGCACAAGGAGGGAGCAGCCTTCCGCTCGCTCATGAATTGTTTTGCCATGTCGGTGTCGGTGGGCCTGCAATATGGAGTGCCGCTTGAGCAATTTGTCGAACAGTTCACCTTCACGCGCTTTGAACCGCACGGTGTTGTCACGGGCCACCCCAACATCAAATTCTCAACTTCAATTGTCGATTACATCTTCCGCGTGCTCGGCGTTGAGTACCTGAAGCGCTATGATTTTGCGCAGGTCAAGCCGGCAGATGAGCCACTTCAGATTGAAGATCCCACGGATAAGAATCTCGTGCAGGTCGAAGCTCCTGCAGAGCCGGCCAGGCTTGAGCTTGGAAAGAGCGGCGACGCTCACGGTTCACTCGATGCGCAGCTTGAGGAAATGATGGGCGATGCGCCGGTGTGCGATGGTTGTGGTCACATCACCGTGCGAAATGGCGCCTGCTATAAGTGCCTGAACTGCGGAAATTCGATGGGCTGTAGCTAAACTCGGGGATTGCTGCGGGAGCTGCCCCTGGGCATAAAAGCCTGGGGGTAGTAAAGAGAACAGCTGGGTGTCGTGCCCTGAGAGGCCGACCGAAGAGGCCGACCGAAGAGGCCGACCGAAGAGGCCGAGAGGATAGTTGCGATGAATCGACAGAGTGCGCATTTGGGTTTGAAGTTCGCTTTCACATTGTTGGGGCTCGGTGCGTTGGCAGCCGTGTCGACGGTAGGTTGCAAGAAGGAAGAGCCACCGCCCCCGTTGCCCGCTGCCGCTCCCGTCGCGGCGCCGCCCCCTCCGCTTGAGCTGGCACCCGAGCCTGAGGCTAGGGTGGAGCCGGATGCTGCTGCACCTGAAGTGAAGAAGGGAACTGGCGTCGCTGGGCCTAGCCTGAAGAAGTGCTGTTCTGCACTCAAGCAGAATGCTGCAAGCGCGCCACCTCCGAACAACGGATACATGCTTCAAGCCGCTGGCTTGTGTGATTCCCTGGTTGCCCAGGGGCAGCAGAAGCAAAGCATCGTCGCCGCAGTCCAGGGTGCGCTCAAAGGCGCCGGAATTCCGGCAGCCTGCCAGTAAGGTCGCGCTCGCAGGTATGTCCTTCGCCACGCTCAGGAAGCGCAGCGTTCCCAGAACGAGCTAGCTCACGCGCAAGTGGTCAAATCCGCCCTGGCTGAGCCGGCGCAGCTTTCCGCCCTCCGTATGAAGCCAGGTGCCTTTGCCACGCTCGACGACGCCAATCGAACGAGCAAATGGCGGCCGTTTCAAGCGAAAACCGGTGGCCAGCAGAGCGTAGTCCTCGCCACCGGTGAGGGAAAGCTCGAGGGGTGCCAGGCCGAGTTTCTCGCAAGTTCGTGCGAAATGAGGCGGCCAACCTGATTTGATTTGAGCGGCGTCAACGATGATCTTCACCTGGCTCGCCTGCGCGATATGTCCGAGATCTTGGGCGAGCCCATCCGACACATCAATCAGCGAATGAGCGCGAGCCGCCAACTTGAGGCCCTCGGACAACCTCGCGATGGGGCGACGCCAACTCTGCACGCAGCTCCATTCAAAGGCACTCAACCCTAACCGCGCGTGTGGTGCGGAACCTTTTGCAAGCCGCGGCCGTTGGCGGGCACGCAACAAGGCCAAACCCAGCGCCGCCAATCCAACCGGCCCAATCAGCCAAACTTCGTCCCCGGGGCGCGCGCCTGAGCGAAGTACAGGCTTCCGAGCTTTGCCCAGCACGGTGGTGGTCAGAGATAGCTGGGGAGAACGAGCAATATTACCCCCGATCATCGGGCATTTTGCGAGCTTCACCGCTGCCAACTGACCACGCGTCAGCTGGAGGAGCTCTGTTCGCGAAAAGCCGGCGGGCAACGTGAGTG